>JBHELE010000282.1:0-4286 GCA_046263235.1 Actinomycetota bacterium | reverse complement strand
GCGCTGTACGACTCCGCGGAGGCGCTTCGAGTGATCGCCATCTTCGGGGCGTCGATCATGCCGGTGGCGGCGGAGCGGCTGTGGGAGCAGCTCGGGATGGGCGAGTCGCTCTCCGAGCAGGTGTTGCCCGGGGCGGCCCAGTGGGGGCTGATCCCTCCGGCGACGAAGACGAACCGGGGCGAGCCGCTGTTCCCCCGCCTGGACGCCTGACGGACCAGAGGTGGAGGCGCCGTCCGAACCCGTGGCCGAACTCGGCTCGCTCCATAGCGACCGGGAGGGCGGAACGGATGCCGGCGCGGATCCGCTCGCCGAGGCCGTCGACGCCCATTGTCACCTGTTTCTGATGGAGGGCGAGCCGGCCGACATCGTGGCCGAGGCCAACGCCGCCGGCGTGGGCAGGCTGATCTGCGTCGGCATCGATCCGGGCAGCAGCCGGCGGTCACTGGAGCTCGCCGAGTCGTTCCGTGGCGTCTTCGCCACTGCCGGGATGCACCCTCACACGGCGTCGGAGTTCGACCAGCAGGCCGGTTCGGCGATCGAGGAGCTCGTGGCCGACCCGATGGTCGTCGCGGTCGGCGAGACCGGCCTGGACTACTACCGCGGGTTGTCCCCCGTGGAGGATCAGCAGCGGGCCTTTCGAACCCACATCGCGCTGTCGAGGGAACACGACAAGCCGCTCGTGGTCCACGTGCGGGAGGCGTGGGACGACGCCATGGCAATCCTGGAGGAGGAGGGCGCGGCGCGGGTGGTGTTGCACTGCTTCTCCGGTGACGAAGTAGTGGCCGCCGAGGCCTTGCGGCGGGGCTACTTCATCTCGTTCGCTGGCAACATCACGTACCCCGGGACGGAGAACCTTCGGGCCGTGGCGAAAGACGTGCCCGCCGGACGGATCCTGGCCGAGACCGACAGTCCCTTCCTGTCGCCGCAGCACGTTCGAGGCCAGCCGAACGCACCGTCGAACGTGGTGTCGGTGATCGCGGCGCTGGCCGCGGCGCGAGGGGACGCCGAACCAGCCGCCATGGTCGCCGAGACGACCGTCGCTGCGCTCGAAGCGTTCCCCTCCCTGCTCTGACAACGGCGGAGGCCGGCGCCGAGAGATGCTCACCGGTCGCATCAGCCCGCCGAACGCGCGTTCGGATTTTCGGTTGCAGTTGAGGTTGAGGCTTTGCTAGGGTCGGCGGGCTTCGCCGCAGCGCCGTCGCCGTGACGGCATCCCTTCCCCGCTGCGTCCGGTCGCTGGACGGTGTCGATATGTCGATGAAGGTTGGGCGCGGGGGGATGTCGGTGCTGGCCATCGCGGCCGCGGCGACCCTCGTCTCGACCTCGACGGGAACCGCCTTCGGCGCGTCGTCGCAGAGTCGCAATCTGAACTTGAGGCTTCCGGGACGCGCACCCGGGCCCCAGTTCGAATCGCGTTGGTGGGAGAACGCCGTGGCGTGGCGGGTCCACGGCTCGGCGAACGGCGGCCTCCGGGCCGCGCACGCGCTGACGACCGACGGCCTGCGGGTGAATCCCGCGACCGGCCCGTCGAGCCGGCTGATCATCGTGCGCGTTCGCATCGATGGTCGGCGTACGGTCCGCGTGCTCACCAACGCTGTGACGGCCGGCGCCCTGGCGGAGGCGCTGTTCCGCCAGCGGCCGGGCGTGGTGGCCAAGACGCCCTATGGGAACGCTCGCCTTCACCCGCACCAGGTCGTCCGGTTATCGGTGATCCGGCGCGTCCGGAGGAACGTGGTCGAAGCGGTCCCATTCGAAACCCTCATCCATTACTCGAGGGATCTCGCTCCCGGCGACGTGCGCGTGGAGCAGACCGGGCAGGTCGGCCGAGCCCGGCGGACGTACGTGATCACGTACCGGGGGGGCGTCGAAGCGTCTCGGCGGCTCGTCGACCAGGCCGTCCTGGTCGAGCCCGTCGAGCAGATCGAGGTTCACGGCCCGCCCGTGGAGCAAGCGGCCGGGGTCGAGTACGGCGACGCCACGTGGTACGGGTGCGACGGGATGCATGCCGCGCACAAGACCCTTCCCTTCGGGACGCCCGTGACCGTGACGAACCTCGATAACGGGGCGACCGTCACTGTCACAATCAACGACCGTGGGCCGTACGCCGAGGGACGAATCATCGACCTCTGCGACGGGGCGTTTGCCCAGATCGCCCCGCTCGGCCAGGGCGTCGCGCACGTCAAGATCTCCTACTAGCGGCCTGACCCCGAGCGCCGTTCGATCCCTGGCGGCCCGCCACGGGATCAGGCCGAAGAAGTCCCTCGGCCAGCACTTCCTGATCGAGCCCGCGTTGGCCCGTCGCATCGCCGAGATTGCCGCGATCGGCCCGGACGACCGGGTCCTGGAGATCGGCGCCGGTTTGGGGTCGCTGACCCTCGCCCTGGCCGAAACGAACGCCGACGTGGTCGCTGTGGAGCTGGATCGCTCGTTGGTCTCCGCCGTCCAGGAAGCGGTCCACGGCAGGCCGAACGTGCGTCTGGTGGTCGGGGATGGCCTGCGGGCGGGCTGGGACGAGATGCTCCCCGAACCGGGCGGTTGGGTCATGGTGGCGAACCTCCCGTACAACGTGGCCGTGCCGGTCGTGATGCGGGCCCTCGACGAGGAACCGCGGATCCAGCGGTTCGTGGTGATGGTCCAGCGGGAGGTCGGGGAGCGCCTCGTCGCCCGGCCCGGAGATCGCGAATATGCCGGCGTGAGCGTTCGGGTGGCCTACCGGTGCGAGGCGAAGCTCATCAGGCGGGTCCCGGCGAGCGTTTTCTGGCCGCGGCCGAGCGTCGAATCCGTCCTGGTCTCGATGGTCAGGCGTCCCCCGCCGTTCGAGGTCGACGAGGACGTCCTGTGGCGCGTGGTCCGGGAGAGCTTCGCCCAGCGCCGAAAGACGATGCGCAACGCGGTCGTGCGATTGGGAATTCCCCGGGATGGCGCGGATGCCCTCCTCGAGTCCGTGGGGATCGCCCCGGGAGCCCGGGCGGAGGAACTCGACCTGCCCGCCTTTGCCCGGCTCACCCAGGCGCTGGGGGTGTCTAGGTTCGTTCTCGAGCCGCAGCGAGAAGGGCCTGAACGGCCTCCTCCAGCCCCTCGGCGATCCGCCAGACCTCGGGGACGGTCTCCCGGTCGGCGATGATTCCCATGTCCACCGAACCCATGTTCGAAAGGATCGTGATGTTCACGCCGGCGCCCGGGAGGAGCGGCCCCATCGGGTAGATCGCCAGGACTCGCCCGCCCGCGACGTACAGGGGCACCGGCGGCCCCGGCACGTTCGAGACGATCACGTTCTGCATCGGCGGGTGGAGGTTTCCCACGCGGAGGCTCGAATACAGTCGCATGCCCAGGGTGAACAGACGCGGGGCGAGGAAATCGGACCAATCCTGAAGCGCCTCCGCACCCACCGCCCGGGCCAGCTCCTTCGACCGTTTCGTGCTCTCGGCGATGATCTCCAGACGTCGAACCGGGTCGGGCTCGTGCACCGGCAGCGGCACCAACATCGATGAGATCTGGTTGGCGGCATCGCGCTGGTCCTCCCGCTCGCCCTTGACCGAGATCGGACAGCCCGCCAACAGCGGTCGGTCCGGGAGCTGGCCCGCCCATTCGAGGTAACCCCGCAGCGCATGGGCCGCCATGGCCAGGACGACATCGTTGATCTTCGCGCCGAACGCCGCCTTGATCGTCTTCAGCTCCTCCAGCGACGACTTGCCGAACGCCACCGACCGGTGCGCGCTCAGGGCGCCGCTGAACCTGGTCCGGGGCGCGGTGAACGGCAGCGTCGGACCGCCTCCCTCGCGCCCCCGCACCACGGTTCCGGCCATGCCCGGAATCTGCGCGGCCGTCTTCACGAGCTGCCGCGCCACCCGAACGGGCGCCCGGGCCTGGTGGAGCAGGCCGCCGGCCAGGAGCCGCACATCCGATGGACGGGGCTCACCGACGAACGGCTCGGCGGGCGGAGCGGTCGGCGCGATCTCCGGTGTCAGGTCCAGCAGGTGGACCATGAGGTCGGCCCCGGTGGTCCCGTCCATGGTCGAGTGGTGGACCTTCGTCACGACGGCGACCCGGTTCTCGGTCACGCCCTCCATGACCCACATCTCCCACAGCGGACGGGACCGATCGAGCGGCGTCCCCGCCGTCTGCCCGACCGTCTCGGCCAGCGCGCGGAGGTCACCCGGCGGTGGGACCGCCACCCGGCGAACATGGTTTTCCAGGTCGAAATCCGGGTCCTCGGTCCACACGGGATGGGCCAGGTCGAGAGGAACCGGGTCCAGTCGCCGCCGGAAGGCCGGCATGAGGTGGAT
>JBHELE010000281.1:0-7901 GCA_046263235.1 Actinomycetota bacterium | reverse complement strand
GTCGTGGACCGCGATGGTGTGTCCCACCATCTCGGGCACCACGGTCGACCGACGGGACCACGTCCGGATGACCCGCTTGTCGCCGCGGCGGTTCATCTCCACGACCTTGGCCATGAGGTGGTCGTCGACGAACGGTCCCTTCTTGATGGAGCGCGGCATGTCGAGCTAGCCCCTTCCCTTTCCACGGCGTCGAATGATCAGCTTGTCCGAAGCCTTCGGCTTGCGGGTCCGGCCTTCCTTCTTGCCCCACGGGCTGGTCGGATGGCGGCCCCCGCTGGACTTGCCCTCGCCACCACCGAGCGGGTGGTCGACGGGGTTCATGGCCACGCCGCGAACGCTGGGGCGCTTGCCGCGCCACCGGCTGCGGCCGGCCTTCCCCCAGGATACAAGCTCGTGTTCGGGGTTCCCGACCTCGCCGACCGTGGCCCGGCATCGGGCGTCGACCATGCGGATCTCGCCGGACGGCATGCGAAGGGTCGCCTTGCCGGCCTCCTTGGCAAGCAGCTGGACGCCGGTTCCGGCCGAACGCGCCATCTTCGCGCCGGCTCCGGGACGAAGCTCCACCGCGTGGACGATCGTCCCCACCGGGATGTTCGCCAGCGGAAGCGCGTTCCCGGGCCGGATGTCCGCGCCGGACCCCGACTGCAGACGGTCGCCGATCCGCAGGCCCTGCGGGGCGAGGATGTATCGCTTGTCGCCGTCCACGTAGTGAAGCAGCGCGATCCGGGCCGACCGGTTCGGGTCGTACTCGATCGTCGCGACCTTCGCCGGGACGCCGTCCTTGTTCCGGCGGAAGTCGATCACCCGGTATTGCCGCTTGTGTCCGCCGCCCTGATGCCGGGCGGTGACGCGACCGTACGTGTTGCGGCCCGCCTTCTTCTTGATGGGACGGGTCAGTCCCTTCTCTGGCTCGGACCGGGTCAGCTCGGAGAAGTCCGCGACGCTGGAGCCGCGGCGGCCCGGTGTGGTCGGCTTGTGCTTTCGAACAGGCATCGCGCTACGGTCCCTTCGCTTCGAAGATCTCGATCCGGTCACCCTCGGCCAGCGTGACCACGGCTCGCTTCTGATCCGGGCGCTTGCCCGTGGCCAGGCGCGTCCGCTTGACCTTGCCCTTGCGGTTGATGGTGTTCACGGCGAGGACCCTCACGTTCCAGATCTGCTGGATCGCTTCCTTGATCTCGGTCTTGTTCGCCTGGGGCGAGACCAGGAACGTGTAGCGGTTCGCGTCGATCCCGGCGTACGACTTCTCCGAGACGATCGGTCGAATGATGACGTCGCGGGGGCTCTTCACGGCCGGACCTCATCTCCCTCGTCGGGTGCGCCCTGCCCCGGGCCCGGTTCCTCGAACGTCTCGGCCGGCCCCCGCTCCTCCTCTGGCTCGCCGGCGTCGGGCTCCGCATCCGGCGTGACCGGGGTGTCCTGGGACGGCTCCTCGACCTCCGCCTTCGTCCCGGCCAGCGCGTCCAACGCTCCCGCCGTGAACAGGATCCGGTCCGCCGCCAGGAGGTCGAACGTCGAGAGGTTGCCGGGATACACGACCTTCACGAAGGGGAGGTTGCGGAACGACAGCTCCACCGCGTCGGCGCGCCCCTCCAACACGACCAGCACCCGGCCCGTGAGCTCGAGCGCGTGAAGCAGGGCCACCGCCGACTTCGTCTTCGGCTCGTCGAACGACACCGCGTCCACCACGGCGAGCTTCCCGCTGGCCAGGGCGTCCGACAGGCTGGACCGAAGGGCCGCCCGTTTCATCTTCTTGTTGACCCGCACGGAGTGGTCGGTCGGCTGGGGCCCGTGAGCCACCCCGCCGCCCGTCCACTGGGGAGCCCGAATGGACCCCTGCCGGGCCCGCCCGGTCCCCTTCTGGCGCCACGGCTTGACCCCGCCGCCCCGGACCCGGCCGCGCGTCTTCGTCGCATGGGTGCCGGCTCGGGCCGCCGCCGCGCCGGCCACGACGACCTGGTGCATGAGGGGGACGTTCACGGGACGCTCGAACAGCTCGGCCGGCAGCTCCCGGGACCCGACCACGCCGCCACTCGCGTCGCGGACGTCGACGGTTGCCATCAGATCCCCCTCCTGCCGGCCCCGCCGGCCTTGACGCTGGAGCGGACCATGAGGAGCCCGCCCGTCGGGCCCGGGACGGCGCCCTTGAGCAGCAGGAGGTTCCGCTCCGGATCCGCTTCGACCACTTCAAGGTTCAGCACGGTCACGCGTTCGTTCCCCATCTGCCCCGCCATGCGGGTGCCCTTGAACACTCGCGAGGGCGTCGCGCACGCGCCGATGGCCCCGGGCGACCGGTGCTTTCGCTCCGTCCCGTGCGACGCGCCCAGGCCGCCGAACCCATGGCGTTTCATGGGTCCGGCGAACCCCTTGCCCTTCGACACCCCGACCACGTCGGTGTGCTCCCCGGGGGCGAAGATGTCGACCTTGATCTCCTGACCGGGCTCGAATCGCCCGGCGCCCTCGGTGCGGAGCTCCACCAGGTGCCGGGTGGGCTTCACGTCGGCGGCCTTGAAGTGTCCGCCCAACGGCTTGGTGGTGCGCCCCCGCCGGGCCTCGGCGAAGGCGAGCTGGACGGCCTCGTACCCGTCGCGCTCGGCCGTCTTGACCTGCGTGACGAAGCACGGTCCGGCCTGGATCACCGTGACCGGGATGGCCCGGGCGTCCTCGGTGAAGATCTGGGTCATCCCGACCTTCGTCCCCAGGATCCCCTTCGACTCGGCCACGACCGCCCCTTTAGAGCTTGATCTCGATGTCGACACCGGCCGACAGGTTCAGACGCTGCAGCTCCTGCACCGTCTTCGGCGTCGCGTCGAGGATGTCGATCAGGCGCTTGTGGGTGAGCATCTGGAAGTGCTCCCGGCTGTCCTTGTCCTTGTGCGGCGAACGAATCACGGTGAACACGTTCCGCTCGGTCGGGAGCGGGACCGGACCGACCACCTTGGCGCCGGTCCGGGTGACGTGATCGACGATATCCCGGGCGGATGCGTCGAGGATCTCGTGGTCGTACGCCCGGAGCTTGATCCTGATCCTGGGGGCCGCCATCACTCGCCACCCCCGATCCGCGCGCTCACGAACGCGAGGAACTCCTCGTCGTCGCGACGAACCTTGACCTGCTCGAAGACCTCCGGACAGTCGGCCTCGGGCATGCCGAGGGCCTCCCGGATCCGGCCGTCCAGGGCGCGCCGATCGGCCCGGTCCGGGTGGGCCGGCAGCAGGTCCGCGAGGTGGCGGGTGTAGCAGCTCACTTGACGATCTTCGTGACCCTTCCGGCGCCCACGGTCCGGCCACCCTCGCGGATGGCGAACCGGAGCCCCTCCTCCATGGCGATGGGGGCGCCCAGCTCCACGGTCATCGTGGTGTTGTCGCCCGGCATGACCATCTCTGTGCCCTCGGCGAGGCTGATCCCGCCGGTGACGTCCGTGGTCCGGAAGTAGAACTGCGGCCGGTAGTGGGAGAAGAACGGCGTGTGCCGCCCGCCCTCCTCCTTCGACAGCACGTACACCTGCGCCTCGAAGTCGGTGTGCGGGGTGATGGACCCGGGCTTGGCCAGCACCTGCCCTCGCTCGATCTCATCCTTGTCGATGCCGCGCAGGAGGACCCCCACGTTGTCCCCGGCCTCCACCTCGTCCAGCAGCTTGCGGAACATCTCGAGGTCGGTCGCCACGGTCTTGCGGGTCGGCTTGATCCCGACGATCTCGACCTCCGACATCTTGGCGAGCTTGCCGCGCTCGACCCGCCCCGTGGCCACGGTCCCACGACCGGTGATCGAGAAGATGTCCTCGATCGGCATGAGGAAGGGCTTGTCGACGTCACGGGTCGGCTCCGGGATGTTGTTGTCACACGCGTCCAGCAGCTCCTGGATCTTGGCCGTCCACTCGGGGTCGCCCTCGAGGGCCTTCAGCGCGGAGACCTGGATCACCGGGACGTCGTCACCCGGGAACTCGTACGAGGTGAGGAGCTCCCGAACCTCCAGCTCGACGAGGTCGAGCAGCTCGGGGTCGTCGACCATGTCGCACTTGTTGAGGGCCACCACGATGTACGGAACACCGACCTGGCGGGCCAGCAGGACGTGCTCCCGCGTCTGCGGCATGGGGCCGTCCGCCGCCGACACGACCAGGATGGCGCCGTCCATCTGAGCGGCGCCGGTGATCATGTTCTTGATGTAGTCGGCGTGGCCCGGACAGTCGACGTGGGCGTAGTGCCGGTTGTCGGTCTCGTACTCGACGTGGGCGATGGCGATGGTGATGCCGCGCTCGCGCTCCTCGGGGGCCTTGTCGATCTGCTCGAACGGCGTGTAGTCGGCCTGGCCCTTCTCGGCCAGCACCTTCGTGATCGCCGCGGTCAGCGTGGTCTTCCCATGGTCGATGTGACCGATCGTCCCGATGTTGACGTGCGGCTTCGTCCGCTCGAACTTCTTCTTCGCCATCTGTCCGTCCCTTTCTCCGCGCCCGTCGCGTCAGCCGCGCGGGCTACTCGCCTCTGACCCGGGCCACGATCTCCCGGGCGATGGTCGCGGGCACCTCCTGGTACGCGTGCAGCTGCATGGGCGTGTGCGACGCGCGACCCTGGGTCCTGGACCGCAGGTCGGTGGCGTAGCCGAACAGCTCGGCCAGCGGCACCAGGACACGAATCGCCTTCGTCCCGGCCCGCTCCTCGATGTGCTCGATCCGGCCACGGCGCGACGTGACGTCACCCATGACCTCGCCCATGAACTCCTCGGGCGTGAGCACCTCGAACTCCATCACCGGCTCCAGCAACACCGGGTCGGCCTTCTTCGTGGCGTCCCGCAGCGCCATCTGCCCGGCGATCTTGAACGCGATCTCCGACGAATCGACCTCGTGGTACGACCCATCGATGAGCGTGGCCCGTACATCGACCATGGGATAGCCGGCGATCACGCCGGATTCCATGGCCTCCTGGATGCCCTGGTCCACCGACGGGATGTACTCCCGGGGGATCGCCCCGCCCACGATCTTGTTGACGAACTCGTATCCGCCTCCGGACCCGGTGGGATCCAGGTCGATGTAGACGTGGCCGTACTGGCCGCGCCCGCCGCTCTGTCGAACGTAACGGCCCTCGACTTTGTGCACCGGCTTCCGGATCGTCTCCCGGTACGCGACCTGCGGCTTGCCCACGTTCGCGCCGACGTTGAACTCGCGGGTCAGGCGGTCCACCAGGATCTCGAGGTGGAGCTCGCCCATGCCCGAGATCAGCGTCTGGGCCGTCTCGTCGTTGAACCGGACCTGGAACGTCGGGTCCTCGTCGGCCAGCTTGGCCAGCGCGTTGGTGAGCTTGTCCTGGTCGGCCTTCGTCTTCGGCTCGATCGCCACCGAGATGACCGGCGTCGGGAACGTCATGGACTCGAGCACGATCGGGTTGGCCGGATCGCTCAGCGTGTCACCCGTGGTGGTGTGCTTCAGCCCGACGATGGCCACGATGTCGCCGGTGAACGCGGCGTCCTTGTCCTCGCGGTGGTTGGCGTGCATCTGCAGGATGCGCCCGACCCGTTCCTTGCGGTCCTTGGTGGAGTTCTCCACGTGGGCGCCGGCCCGGAGCACGCCCGAGTACACCCGGATGTACGTGAGCCGACCGACGTAGGGGTCGGACATGATCTTGAAGCCCAGCGCCGAGAACGGCTCGCCGTCGCTGTGGTCCCGAACCGCGTGCTCGCCCTTCGGCGTGTGCCCCTCCACCGCCGGCACGTCGACCGGCGACGGCAGGAACGCCACAATCGCGTCGAGCAGCGGCTGGATCGCCTTGTTCTTGAACGCCGACCCGCACAGGACAGGCGTGCCCTCGCTCGCCAACGTGGCCCGACGAAGGGCCCGCCGAAGCTCGTCGGGCGTGGGCTCGTCGTCGTGGGCGTACTTGTCCATGAGGGCCTCGTCGTGGTCGGCCAGCTGCTCGAAGAGGCGGTGGCGCCATTCCTCCGCGGCGGGCCGGACGTCCTCCGGGATCTCGGTGGTCTCCCACTCCTCGCCCATGCCGTCCGCCCAGTGCAGGCCCTTCATCTCGATGAGGTCGATCACACCCTGGAACGTCTGCTCCAGGCCCCACGGCAGCTGGATCACCAGCGGCACGGCGTGCAGCCGGTCTTCGATCATCCGGACGGTCCGCTCGAAGTCGGCTCCCGTGCGGTCCATCTTGTTGACGAAGCAGATCCGGGGCACCCGATACCGGTCGGCCTGGCGCCATACCGTCTCCGACTGCGGCTCCACGCCGGCCACGCCGTCGAACACCGCCACGGCGCCATCCAGGACCCGCAGCGACCGCTCCACCTCGACGGTGAAGTCCACGTGGCCGGGCGTGTCGATGATGTTGATCCAATGGTCCTTCCACATGCAGGTGGTCGCGGCGGAGGTGATGGTGATGCCGCGCTCCCGCTCCTGGACCATCCAGTCCATCTGGGCCGTGCCCTCGTGGACCTCGCCGACCTTGTAGGACTTGCCGGTGTAGTACAGGATCCGCTCGGTCGTGGTGGTCTTGCCCGCGTCGATGTGGGCCATGATCCCGATGTTGCGCGTGCGGACGAGCGGATACTCCCGGATCACCAGGCCCTTGGCCTGGCCGGGGGTCCTCTTCTCCGCTTCCTGTGCCGCTTGCGCCACGTTCAGTTCCTTTGCCGCCTGTGCCATTCCAGCTACCACCGGTAGTGCGAGAACGCCTTGTTGGCGTCCGCCATCTTGTGCATGTCCTCGCGCCGCTTCACCGACGCGCCCTGTCCGCTGGCGGCGTCCATGATCTCCGCGGTCAGGCGTTCGGCCATGGAGTGCTCGCGGCGCTGGCGCGAGTAGTTGACCAGCCACCGGAGCGCCAACGTGGTGCCGCGATGGGGGCGAACTTCCACCGGCACCTGGTACGAAGCGCCGCCGACGCGGCGGGACTTCACCTCGAGCATGGGCCGGACGTTGTCCACCGCCTTCTTCAAAGTGATGACGGGGTCGTTGGCCGTTCGCTCGCTGATCTGCTCCAGCGACTTGTAGACGACCTTCTCCGCCAGCGACTTCTTGCCATTCAGCAGGATCTTGTTGATGAGCTGCGTGACCAGAGGGTTCTGGTAGATCGGATCCGGCTCGATCTCGCGCTTGACTGCAGGTCCCTTCCTCGGCACGGCCGCCTCCCTACTGGTTCGCCTTGGCGCCGTAGCGTGACCGCGCCTTCTTGCGGTCGCGGACGCCGGCGGTGTCGAGCGTGCCTCGGACGATCTTGTAGCGAACGCCCGGGAGGTCCTTCACCCGGCCGCCCCGAACCAGCACGATGGAGTGCTCCTGCAGGTTGTGCCCGATCCCCGGGATGTACGCCGTGACCTCGATACCCGTCGTGAGACGGACCCGAGCTACCTTGCGAAGAGCGGAGTTCGGCTTCTTCGGCGTGGTGGTGTAGACGCGCGTGCAGACGCCGCGGCGCTGGGGCGAACCGCGAAGAGCGGGGCTCTTCGTCTTCGCCCGCGGGCGCTCGCGCCCGATTCTGACCAGCTGCTGTACTGTCGGCATAGCTCTTCCGTCTGCACTCTCGTGTCGTTTCGCCTCATCCGTAGACGAAGGCCGGACCGATCTGGCCCGGCCCAGGGACGACCGCGCGGTCGAGTCCCTTGGGTCCCTTCGGGCGCTCGTGACACGGCCCAGCGTCGCGTGGACCGCAACCGAACATGCTACAGATGGGCAATTGGCCCGTCAACGCGGCGACCTGCGGAAACGGTTGCTCGGAGGCCTCGCGCGGAGGTCCCCTGGCCTCACCGCCGGCTCGCGCCGGCATCTCAGACCGGGGTGGCCCGCCGTCCAATGAACGTAGGGCGCTTTCCGCGCTAGTAGCGGCGCTACAGGCCCTTGTGGCGAGGTTTCAGCCGTTCGGCGCGGCCGATCCCGGCCGGGGACGAAGGGCCCATGGTAGACTCCCCGCCC
>JBHELE010000280.1:0-5075 GCA_046263235.1 Actinomycetota bacterium | reverse complement strand
GATGGACGGGTGATGGAACCGGCCCACCCGCACGACTAAGCTCCGGCAGGGATTCGACCGAGGGGGGAGCATGTCGTTCGAGACGTTGGGGGACCTGAACTGGCTCGCCGTTCTCGTGGCCGCGGTGGCCTACTGGGTCATCGGCGCCGTGTGGTACGCGCCGCCGGTGCTGGGGCGGGCGTGGGCGCAGGCCGGCGGCATCGCCATTCCGGAGAACCAGCGCCCGGGGCCGAAGACCATCGTCGGGCCGTTGCTGACGTCCTTCGTGGCCAGCGTGGCCACGGCATGGCTGGCGTCCGCGACGGCGTCCGACACCGTCGGTGAGGGATTGGTCCTCGGGCTGGTCGTCGCGGTGGGATACGCCCTGACCATCACCGCCCTGGGAGCATTGTTCGAGCCCAAGCCCGACCCCGGGCGGTGGGCCCTCATCAATAGCGGCTATCACGTGATCGGGTTGCTCGTCGTCGGGGTGATCGTCAGCGTTTGGGACTAGCACGCGGTCGCCAACGACGCATCAGCCGCTTTGGTCGACCGATTCCATGACAGCCACTCGCCATCGGCCGGTGCGCGTCGGCACAACGCGTCGCGGAGGGCACCCCGACTTACGGGGTCGAGGCGGGGGAGAACCTCGACCAGGGCGGGGACGGCATCCGCGGACAGCCCGGCCGCGTAGGCAGCGTCGAACGTGCGTGTCCCGGTCGCATGGGCCATGTTTCGTCGAACCACCAGGGCCTCGGGATTGATCGCGTTGAGCGCCAGCAGAGCAGCCAGGCCGAGAGTGACCGCCGCGCCCATGCCCCAGCGCCGATGCCCGCCAACGCCCGCGATTCGAAGCCCCGCGATGGCGAGGATCGCCCCGATCGATAGGGTGAACACCCGCACGTACAGCCGCAGCATCGTCAGGCCGTAGGCCTGCTCGTACAGGTCCATCCGCCGCACCGCGACGACGACCACCCCCATGGTCAGCGCCAGCGCGACCGCCGAGAGCAGGAGGAATGCTCGGCGGGTCCGCGCGGTCGTCAGGTCCGTCCGGCTTCGAACCACCAGGACGACCGCCAACGTGATGGCCGCCACCGCGACCAGCTGAAAGAAACCGGACCGGGCGTACTCGGCGTAAGTGAGACCGGACGTCTCGATCACCCGACGGCCGCCGGTGGACAGGGCGACGAGTTGCGCGACGGCGAACGTCGCCAGCACGCCACACAACGGGCCAAGGACGACGATCATCTCCACGGACCCGAGCAGCGGTCGCACGGCCGGGGACCCACGGAGTTCCGCCGCCGAGTACGCGCGGAGCAGACCGGACATGGCCAGGAACCCAACCGTGACGCTCACGACGTGGCGGAGGGCCGGCGCGAGCGCGACGTCGATGTCGAAGAACGACGCGAACACCGCGTCCGCGGACGCCAGCAGCGAACCGACCACGACGACGATCGGCGTGGCGAGAAGGGCACCGCGCACGAGCTCACGGGATCGCGTGCGAACCCACTCGGCCCCGAAGGGGATCTGCCGCGCCGCGGCGACCGCAAACGGCGCCGCGGCCACGACATGGGTGGCGGCATGAACGGTCCGTCGAAGGGCATCGCGGAAGCCGAGGTCGAACAGGGATCCACGGTCCCGAAGAGATGCGCCGAAGACCAGGAGCGCGATCACCACCGCCAGGTCGGGAAGCACGAGCCAGGGGCTGGCTCGAAACGCCAGCCAGACCGCGTACGGCGGCGCCAGTCCAACCAACAGGGCGGCCTGGGGGTTCATGACCCTCCGCGACGCGAGCATGCCGGCCGACACAACGACGACGAGCAGTGTGGCCGCGACCGTGGCCGGTCCGGCCTTCCAGGTGAGATCCGTGGCGATGGCCACGGCGACCGCCGTTCCCAGCACGCGACGGTCGGCGGGTACGCGCACCGCCAGGTCCCAGCTCCGATCGGCGCCGAGTGGAAAGTTCGGCACGTTCGCTTCGTCGGACATGCGAGCACCCTACGGCCGATTACATGACAGACCCGTGGCGTCCCCATGGGGTTCCGGTGGAGATCGATGGGGTAGCTGTGACATGACGAGCTGGATTGGGAGGTGAGCGATGGCCACGACGAAACAGGTGCAGGCGGCTCGGCGAAACGTAAAGAAAGCGCAGGCCGCGGCAACGCGAAAGCGGACTATCGCCAACCTGCCGAAGAGCGTGCGGACCGAGCTCGGGAAGCAGGCCTCGAGGGGAGCGATACGAGGCGGGCAGGCCGGTCAGAACCTCCAGGACCGGAACCGGCAGCAGATCTACGAGGTGGCCAAGCGAAAAGGGATCCCGGGCCGGTCGAAGATGGGAAAGTGGGAGCTGATCGATGCGATCCGCAAGGCCGGTTAGGGTCGCCCCCGTCTTGTGCGAGTCCGCCCGGTGCTGATGGCGGGAATCATGCCGGCGACGAGGCGAGGAGCGAGCGGGCGCGTTCAGCCCCGACGGTGAACCCCTTCCGCTCGGCCACGGCGGCGGCCTGGCGCAGGACCTCGTCGGCGTCGCCGGCTCGCCCGGCCGCCCCCAGCACCTCTCCGAGGCTGAAGAGTGCGTACCATCGGCCGAACAGGAAGTCCGTCGGTTCGGCCATGGCCACGGCTTCCCGGGCCAGTCGCTCGGCTTCCTCGAATTCCTGACGCTGAGCGGAGAGCTTCGCTCGCACGCTTCGAACCACGATCTGGGTGTAGACGTCGTCCTCGCCCCCGCTGACCTCGCTCAGCCGAAGGTGTTGCTCGACCTGGTCGAACCGGCCCTGCTGGTACTCCGCCTCGGCGAGCAGCGCGGCGACGGTCGACAGATACGACAGCTCGCCGACCTCCCGGAGCATGTCGGCCCCAGCCTGCAGCTCGCGTGTCGCGACGATCGCATTCCGGGCCAGGAGCTCGACCCATCCGGCAACCTGTGCCGTCGGTCCGCCTAGCCAGACGGGCAGTGAGATCTCCTCGAGGATGCGCTTGGCCCTCGACACTAGTTCGCGGGCCTCGTTGAAGCGGCCGCGCATCGCCTCGAGCATCGCCATCGAGGACAGCGCGGTCGACATGGCCTTCCGGTCTCCGTCGGCCCGGTCGTATACCTCGCGGCAGCGTTGGATCGCGTCCTCGACGGGCCGCGGCCCGACGTACACGACGAGTGGAACCCACGACAGGTTCTCGAGCTCCTCGCGCTGCCTGCCGGCCGCCCGGGCATGTGCGGCCGCTTTCTCCCAGGCGTCCTCCGACTCGGCGAACTGGCAGGTGAACAGGTGGAACAACCCCAGCAGCGACCACGCCTTCGCCAGGCCGGCCTCGTCCCCTTCGGCGTCGAACACCGCGATCGCCTGCGTCGCTTCCCGATGCGCCTCCCTGGCCCACCCCTGTGGATCGGTGAACACGCGCATCCAAAGCCGAAGCACGATGGCCTGCGCCTGAAGGGGCGCCCCCCCGATGCGGGCCGCGGCCTCGCTGGTCTCGTCCACGACCTTCTGCATCCGAACGAGGTCGCCGGTCTCCAGCAGGGCGAACGCGAGGTCGGGTAACGCCCGAAGCCGGTCGGGGTCGTCGGTGGTCAAGAGGTCGGAGGCTCTCGACAAGAGGTTCACGGCGGCAGGCATGTCCCCCCGGGCGAAGGCCCGGCGGCCCGCCGATGACAGCGCCACCGCACCGCGCTTCCCGAGGTCCTCCACGCGTTCGTCGGCCAGACGAAGGTCGGACAGCGCGCGATGCGCCTGCTCCAAGTGGTATCCGAGGATCTCTTCGTACTGGCCGGCCCGGCCCGCCATGGCCCGTTCGATCCAGCGAGCGAATCGCTCGTGGAGGTCGGCCCGGGTGACCTTCGGGATCCCGCCGTACGCCGCGTCGCGGATCAGGATGTGGGTGAAGCGGAAGGCGTCCTGCTCGACCAGGTCGGAATGCTCGGGCCTGATCAGCTCCCTTCGGACGAGCGATTGCAGGCCAGTTGCGATCCGCGGCCTCAGGTCTTCCGGCGCCAGCTCGTCCACGGCGTTCCACCAGAAGACCCGCCCGATCACCGACGCTCGTTCCAGCAGCGCGCGCTCGTCACCATTCAGTTGGTCCAGGCGAGCCGTCAGCAGCGCCTGGATGGTGGGTGGAATCTTCAACGACGAAAGGTCGCCGCGCACGGTCCAGCTGCCGTCGGAGCGCTGCAGCGCACCCTGGTCGACGAGCATTCGGAGGAGCTCCTCCACGAACAGTGGATTGCCCTCCGTGACATCGGCGATGCGCGATTGAGCCTCGGGATCGATCTCCGCTCCGCGAAGGAGATTTCGCACCAAGCCGTCCACTTCGGGCTCGGCCAGCGGGGCGAGGGTCAGGAGGAAGGCGTTCTCCTTTCCGCCGGTCCAGGTCGGACGAATGTCCAGAAGCTCCGGCCGGGCCGCGGCCAGGATCAGCACCGGGGCGCCACGAACCCAGTCGACGAGATATTCGATGAGGTCCAGGAACGTTGCCTCGCCGGAGTGGATGTCGTCGAACACGATCACCAGCGGCCGTCTGGCGGCCAGTCCCTCGAAGAGCTTTCTGACCGCCCAGAACGTCTCCTGGATGCCGGGCGCCACGCCCGACAGGCCGAGGAGCGCGGCGAGACGCTCTCCGATCAAGGCGGAGTCGGTGCCGGGCTCGAGCAGGTCGAGAATCTTCGGCCGAGCCTCCTCCGGAGAATCGAGCTCCCCAACGCCGGCGGCATCGCGAAGCACCTCCAGGATCGGCCAGAACGTGATGCCCTCGCCGTAGGGGAGGCAGCGGCCGGAGACGAGCCGCACGCTGCTGCCGAGCCGTGACGCGAATTCCAGCGTGAGGCGCGACTTTCCGACCCCGGCGTCGCCAACGACCGTGACCAGCTCGCAGGTCCGCCGCCGTAGCGTTCGCTGGAAGGTCTCGTCCAGCACCCGCAATTCGCGGTCGCGGCCCACCAACGGCGAGTCCAGATGGCGGGCCCATCCCGGTGCTCCGGGCACGAC
Source organism: Actinomycetota bacterium (assembly GCA_046263235.1). Classification (GTDB taxonomy): domain Bacteria; phylum Actinomycetota; class UBA4738; order UBA4738; family UBA4738; genus JBHELE01. The sequence goes on along the minus strand of JBHELE010000280.1, from coordinate 117 downwards.
GTCCATAACGCGCCAGGCAGCGAGAGGCTCGACCTTCCCCTTGACCGTCATTGGGCCCGCCGACTCCGCCACGACCGCATCGCGCACCAAGGCATAGGTGGCCTCGCCGACCAGGAC
>JBHELE010000279.1:0-2802 GCA_046263235.1 Actinomycetota bacterium | reverse complement strand
GGCTACGGGACCGAGGCCAGGTCGAGCGGCGTTCGGTTCTCGTGGACCGAGGCCAGGGCGGCCTTCCGCTGCTCGTAGTAGGCCAGGATCTGGAGCTCGATGGACAGGTCGACCTTTCGGACCGATACCTCGGGGGGCACCGTGATCACGGCCGGGGCGAAGTTCAGGATCGACCGAACGCCCGCTGCCACCATCCGGTCCGCCACGTCCTGCGCCGCGGCCGCCGGCGTGCAGATGACCCCGATCGCGATGTCCTCCCGGCGGACAACCTCCTCGAGGTCATCCATGTGGTCGATGCGAAGCGGCCCGACCCTCTCCCCGACCTTCGACGGTTCGACGTCGACCAGCGCCGCGACGCGAAACCCGCGCTCGGCGAAGCCGCGGTAGTTGGAGAGGGCGTGGCCCAGGTTCCCGGCGCCCACGATCACGACCGGCCAGTGCTGGGTCAGTCCCAGCTCCCGGCGCATCTGGTGGATCAGGTACGCCACGTCGTATCCGACGCCGCGTGTTCCGTACGAGCCGAGGTAGGACAGGTCCTTTCGGACCTTCGCCGAATTGACGCCGGCGGCATCCGCCAGATGCTCGGATGAGATGGTGGTCTTGCCGTCAGCAGCCATCTCTGCCAGCGCGCGCAGATAGACCGGGAGTCTCCCCACGGTCGCCTCGGGGATGGAACGAGCACTCATTGGGCTGTGGCGGGAACCGTCACGCGGTCATTCTAATCGGGCCGGCTGCCGGATGCACAAAGGCACAAGCGATCTCTTGGGAATGGCTAGCGGCGGACGAGCGCCCGGAACCGCGCCGGATCCACGACGAACTCGAACTCGTCGAGTCCATCGACCGTGACGACCGGCACCCGCAGCCCGTACTCGCGTTCGAGGTCGGGGTCGCCGTCGATCGAAACCTCCTCGAAGTCGAAGCCGGACCGCCGCCGCTCGGCGAGGATGACGGCCCTGGCTTCGTCGCAGAGGTGGCAATCGCGGCGGGAGTAGAGCACGACGCGGCGACCCGGCATGACGAGATCGTAGTGACGTACGACGATGCCGTGCGGCTACGCCGTCTCCACGTTCGAAACGGCCGCGTCAGGATCACGACGGGGTGGCCGCGACGCCTCCAGGAACCCCCAGAACATCACGGCGATGCCGGCCGCGAGGCTGACCGAGAACAACGGCACCAGGTCGAATCCCGCCCCCACGCCCGACCCGATCGCCACGATCGTGGCCCCCAGGGCGATCCACAGCGTTCCGGCGACCCTGCGCCGGAGCTCGGGGCGCCCGCGCATCTGTGCGGCCGACCACACCAGTCCGCCCAGCAGCAGGAAGAAGGCGGGGAAGGAGTAGAGCTGGGCCAGTCGGTGAGGCAGGCTTCCGGCACCGAATGCCTCTCGACCCAGTGGCAGCGCTTCGCGCAGGACGGCCGCATCGATGGGCGCGGTGACGATCTCCCATGCCGCGAACGTGGTCGCGGCGAGCACCACGGCCACGGCGACGTTCGGGATCCACCGACGGCGCGACAGGAGATACAGCTCGCCCAGGAACAAGTACGGGACGGTCAGCACGGCGCCCAGCAGGTAGTACAGGCGGAACGTCGTCTCGGTCCACCCCGACACAACCCCGGCGAACATGGCCGCCGACGCGGCCGCATACATCAGGAGCGCCACGGCCCACGCGCCTTCATGGAACCGCCGTCGTTCGGCGAACCGCGCGGCGAGAAGGATGCCGAACACCGCGGAGATGAGCGCGGCGATGAGCGGGAACGCGGCCAGCGCCCACCCATGACCGCCCGTTCCGATCACCACGGTGGCGGTGGTGCGGCCCGGACCACTGAATGTTCGGTCATTCGGCGGCGGACGGCTCCCGGAGGGCTCGCCGCAGCACTTTCCCGGTCACGTGATGCGGGAGCTCATCGACCACCCGGATGTCCTTCGGCCACTTGAACCTGGCCAGATACCCCTGGACGAATGCGAGCAACTCATCGGCGGTGACGGATGCTCCTTCGACCGGCACCACCCAGGCCTGCACCGCCTCTCCGGTCCGGTCGTCGGGGATGCCGACCACGGCGGCCTCCTGGACCCTCGGGTGAAGCTCCAGGGCGTCCTCGACCTCCTTGGGGAACACGTTGAACCCCGACACGATGACGAGATCCTTCTTCCGGTCGACGATGAACAGGTAGCCGTCCTCGTCCTGATACGCCACGTCACCGGTCTTCAGCCAACCCTCGTGCAGGACGCGGGCCGTCTCCTCCGGCCGGTTCCAGTATCCGGCGAACACGTTCGGACCGCGGACCCAGATCTCGCCGGGGTCCCCGTCCTCGACGTCCTCGCCGCTCTCGTCGACCAGCCGAACCTCCAGGCCGGGCAGCGGGAGCCCGATGGAGTTCGGCTTCGCCTCCCGCCCCAGCGCCGTGGTGCTGACCGCAGGTGCCGACTCGGTGAGGCCGTATCCCTCCCAGATCGTGATGCCGAACCGTTCGCGAAACTTCTCGAGGACCTCGCCCGGCAGCGGCGCGGCACCGGACACCGCCAGTCGTACCGATCTAAGACTGGGCGTGGGACCGGCCTCCGCCAGGGCCAGCCATCCTGCGAACATGGGCGGGGCGCCGAAGAGCACCGTGACGCCGTGGCGCTCCACGAGCTGAAGCGTTTCCGCGGGGTCGAAGCGCTCGACCAACACGGCCGCCGCTCCGATCCGGATCCCCAGGCCGAGGATCACGTTCATCGCGTAGATATGGAACAGCGGCAGCGCCAGCAGCGCCACGTCCTCCTCGGCCTCGGCCAGGGCGGGAACGGACATCATCTGATCG
>JBHELE010000278.1:0-4998 GCA_046263235.1 Actinomycetota bacterium | reverse complement strand
GCGAGACGCCCGACCTCACCGTCGAGCGTCGCGGAGAAGAACATCGTCTGCCTGGACCGAGGGATCCGGCGGACCAGCTTGTCGACCTGTGGCTGGAACCCCATGTCCAGCATGCGGTCGGCTTCGTCCAGCACGAGGATCCGCACCCCCGCCAAGTCGACCAGGCGACGGGTGGCCAGAGCCTCCAGGCGGCCCGGCGTCGCCACCAGGATGTCTGCCTTCGACACGGCCCTTCCCTGTTCCCGGATGGACACGCCGCCGTACGCCGCGGCGACGTGGAGCCCTCGGGAACGGGCGACGTCGGTGATGTCCTCGACGACCTGGGCGGCCAGCTCCCTCGTCGGCACCAGCACCAGCCCCGACGGGCGTCGGTCGGACGCCGTCAGGCGCTCGACCAGCGGGATGCCGAATGCCAGGGTCTTGCCGGACCCCGTGCGGGAACGCGCCAGGACGTCGCGGCCGGCCAGAGCGTCGGCCATCACCAGTGCCTGGATGGGAAACGGGGCGGTGATGCCCCGGCGTTGCAGCGCGGCGACCACGACCTCGGACACGCCGAGGCCGGAGAAGGTCTGAGCAGTCATCTTCGGTACTCCTTCTGCGTCGTTCGACGACGCGTTCGATCCGGCGAGGTCTTCTGTCTCCGCGCCGAATCGTTCGAAGAAGGAGCCGAGAGAGCGAACCTCACGGGGCATCCGACCGACACCCGTAGGACCAAGGTTACCAGGCATGCCCTACAGTCCGGGGATGCCACGCGAATCCATGGATCATCCGGACGTCCCGGACCTTGCCCCCGGCCGGGGGTACAGCCACGTCGTCACGGCCCGCGGACGCCTCGTCGCCGTCGCCGGTAAGGTGGCGTTGGATCCGGAGGGCGCGGTCGTCGGCCCCGGCGATCCGCGGGCCCAGGCTCAACAGGTGTTCGAAAACCTGCAGATCGCGCTCCGTGCGGCGGGCGCCACGTTCGCGGACGTCATCAAGCTCGGCTACTTCGTGACCGATCTGTCCTTCCTTCCGGTCGTGCGCGAGGTTCGCGACCGCTACGTCGACACGAAACGGCCCCCGGCGAGCACCGCCGTTCAGGTCGCCGGGTTGGTGCGGCCGGAATTCCTTCTGGAGATCGAAGCCTGGGCGGTCGTTCCGGACCGCTGACGAGCCGAAGTCCACGCGAGGAGGTTCCGGGATGCGCCGACCGGGGAACACCATGCCCGACGTCAGCACGGGAGGGTGACATGGGAATCATCATCTGGCTGATCATCGGCCTCATCGCCGGGGCGATCGCCCGGCTGCTGGTGCCGGGGCGGGATCCCCTGGGGTTCCTGGGAACGTTGCTGCTCGGGTTGGTCGGTTCGCTCGTCGGCGGGTTCCTGGGCGGGCTGCTCCAGAGCGGAGACGACACGTTCGAGCCGGCCGGGATCATCGGTTCGATCATCGGCGCCGTGATCGCGCTGCTCATCTACCGAGCGGTGGTCGGCCGCCGCGGCCGGGGCATCGGGCCCGATCGCGCCCCGTAGCTCGGGGGCCGGACGCGGGGATGCCCATCCCGGCGACGCGGGCGCTCTCGGCTTCATACAAGTGGGCTGACTGACTGGTCATCACCCCTACATGCGTGAGAGCCTTGAGGGGTGACGTCCCGGCTTTTCCGTCTGCCGGTCCTGCTGGTGGTGCTGACGGCCTCGGCCTGCGGCGCCCGTCTCTCCACCGACCAACGGGACCTCGCGGTCCGAGGTCGCGGGTCGGCCCCCCAGACGGCCGTCGGGCCGACCGGGCAGGGACCCTCCCCGGTCTCGCTCACCCGCAGCGGCGGGAACGGCCCGCAGCCCGCGAACGGCGGCGGCTCGGCCCCGGGCGCCGGCTGCACGCCCGGCCCATTGACCGCGTCGGATACCGGAGTGACCCCGACCCAGATCCGGCTGGGCACGGTGTCCGACGTCTCCGGCGTCGTCCCGGGCCTGGCGCTCTCGACGTTCCAGGCCATGCAGGCCGTGGCGGCGTACATCAACAGCCGGGGCGGGATCTGCGGACGCGAGGTGGTTCCGGACCTCCGGGACGACCAGACCACCGCCAATGGGAACAGGAGTGCCACCCAGGACGCGTGCGCCCAGGACTTCGCCCTGGTCGGCTCGTTCTCCGCGTTCGACGACGGCGGGGCGCCGGTGGTCAGGCAGATGAAATGCCCCGACATGAGCGCCTTCACGACCACGGCCGCGCGCGGGCAGAGCAACCCGTACAGCTACCCCGTCTATCCGAACCGACCCGACTACTTCGTGGTCGCTTCGGCCAAACACGTGGCCCGGACGCGTCCGGAGGTCATTCGCAACGCGGCCATCGTGTACTTGGACGTGGGCGTTGCCGCGGTCAACGCGCGGGCCCGCGTCGACGGCTACACCTCGGCGGGCTTCCGTTTCGTTTACGAAGAGGCCGCCGCCGTTCTGGAGACCAGCTACACCCCGTTCGTCATCGACATGAAGAACCACAACCCCCCGGTGAAGTTCTTCACGATGGTGGCGGACACGCAAAGCATCGTTCGGATGCTGCAGGCCATGGATCAGCAGGACTGGTACCCCGAGGTCATGCAGTTCGACCTGCAGGTCTACACGCCGACCTTCCTCGATCTCGCGGATGGCGCCGGCGAGGGCGCGCTGTTCTGGCTGAACACCGCGCTGTTCGAGGACGCCAGGGCGAATCCGGAGATGAGGCTGTACTTCGAGTGGCTGCAGCGCGTCACACCCGGCGCGGTCCCCGACACGTTCGGCCTTTTCGCGTGGTCGGCCGGCCGGCTGTTCCAGAAGCTCGCCACGCGGATCGGGCCGGACCTGACCAGGGAGAAGCTGGTGGCCGCATTGGACGCCACGGCCGCGTGGGACGGACACGGCCTGCACCCTCCCATGAACATCGCCCGTCGCCTCCCCGCCGGATGCGAGGTGTTCGGCGTCGTTCGGAACGACGCGTATGTCCGGGAGTATCCGTCGTCGGGGTTCGACTGCGCCGGGCTGGTCCACCTGTCGTAGCCCGCCGCGTCGACTGACTTCGTATCGTGGTGCGATGGTGTCACGCAAGCAGACCCTGGACGTCGACGGCCGAGAGGTCACGGTCTCCAACCCCGACAAGGTGTTCTTTCCGCAGGCCGGCCACACCAAGCTCGATCTCGTTCGCTACTACCTGGCCGTCGCCGACGGAGCCCTGCGCGGGGCGGGCGGACGGCCCATGGCGCTGAAGCGATACGTGAACGGCGCGGAGGGCGAGTTCTTCTTCCAGAAGCGAGCGCCGGAGTCCAGGCCGGACTGGATCGACGTCGTCGAGCTGACGTTTCCATCGGGCCGCACCGCCCACGAGGTCGTGGTGGGCGACGCCGCTCAACTGGCCTGGGTGATCAATCTCGGCTGCATCGACCTGAACCCTCATCCGGTTCGGGCGAACGACCTCGAGCACCCCGACGAGCTTCGCGTCGATCTCGACCCCGTCCCGGGCGTGGAGTGGACCCAGATCCTCGACGTGGCCATGGTGACGAAGGAAACCCTGGAGGACTTCGGCCTGACCGGCTGGCCGAAGACCAGCGGGTCGCGGGGTTTCCACATCTACGCGCGCATCGAGCCGCGGTGGTCGTTCACCGATGTCCGGCGGGCCGCCCTGGCCCTGGCGCGGGAGGTGGAGCGGCGGGTGCCCGACCTGGCCACCGCCGCGTGGTGGAAGGAGGAGCGGCACGGCGTGTTCCTCGACTACAACCAGAACGCCAAGGACCGGACGGTGGCCTCGAGCTTCTCCGTCCGCCCGACGTCCGACGCCAGGGTCTCGGCGACCCTCCGATGGGAGGAGGTGCCGGGGTGCGACCCGGCCGCGTTCACGCTGCGGACCATGCCGGAGCGGTTCCGCGACCAGGGCGATGCGTGGGATGGGATCGACGAGACGGCCGGCTCCCTGGACGCGCTCCTGGCGCTGGCCCGGCAGCACGAGGAGGCCGGGTTCGGCGACGCCCCATGGCCTCCGCATTTCGCGAAGCAACGCGGGGAGCCCCGGCGGGTCCAGCCCTCGAAGCGCCGCGGGGGGGCCGAAGAGGCGGAGGAGGCTCCGATGCCACGGGGCGTCGTTCCGCCGCCCGCCCCGGGCAAGACGGCCGGCCCCACCGGGCGCCGGCGGTCCCGAATGCCGTTGATCGAGATCGCCCGCGCCGCGACCCAGGACGAGGCCATGGCCGGCCTGGAGCGGTGGAAGGCCCGGCACCGGAAGGTGTGGTCGTATCTCGAGCCGGCGGACGTGCTGGTCGATTCGATGCGGGGTCGAAGCACCACCTGGACGCGGATTAGGGTTAACCTGCAACACGTGCCGGAAAAGGACCGCCCGGCGCAGGAAGCGCTCGAGGTCGACTACGACCCCTGGACCGACGAGGACCGCGAACGGTGGCGCGGGCGCAGCGACGCGGACGTATCGGAGTGAGGATGCGATGCGGCTCCCGGTGATGCCCCCGGTCTCGCCGATGCTCGCGAAGCTCGTCGCCGAGATCCCGGACGGCGACTTCAGCTACGAGCCGAAGTGGGACGGCTTCCGCTCGATCGTCTACCGGGACGGCGACGAGGTGGAGATCGGCAGCCGCAACGAACGCCCCATGACGCGCTACTTCCCCGAAGTCGTGGAAGCGATCGTCGCGAACCTCCCCGAACGCTGCGTCATCGACGGCGAGGTCGTCGTGATGTCTGCCGACGGCCGCCGCCTCGAGTTCGAGACGCTGCAGCAGCGGATCCATCCCGCCGAGAGCCGCGTGAAGCTCCTCTCCGAGAAGACGCCCGCGCACTTCATCGCCTTCGACCTCCTGGCGCTGGGAGACCGCGACTTGACCCAAGCACCGTTCGCCGAACGCCGCGCTGCGCTACAGGACGCGCTCGCAGGCGCATCGTCGCCTATCCACGTCACGCCGACCACGACGGAGCGCGCCGTGGCGGAACGATGGTTCGACCAGTTCGAGGGGGCCGGGCTCGACGGCGTCATCGCGAAGCGGCTCGACGC
>JBHELE010000277.1:0-7178 GCA_046263235.1 Actinomycetota bacterium | reverse complement strand
GTCCCTGGAACGTGCGGGGCTCGGCGCGGGGAGGCCGATCGTCCTTCCGCCGGGCGAGGAAGCGAAGAGCGCCGACATGGTCGCTCGGTTGTGGGACGCGATGCGGGAGCGCGAGGTGACCCGCCGGGACGTCCTGGTGGCCATGGGCGGCGGCGCGACGTTGGACACCGCGGGCTTCGCGGCGGCCACCTACGCCCGGGGCATCCCTCTGGTGAACATGCCCACGACGCTGCTGGCGATGGTCGACGCCGGCCTGGGCGGGAAGGTCGGGGTCGACCATGGCGGCGTGAAGAACCTGGTGGGCGCGTTCCACCATCCCGCGGCCGTCGTGGCCGATATCGACACGCTGACGACCCTCCCCGGGCGGCACGTTCGGGCCGGCCTGGCCGAATGCGTGAAGGCGTCGGTGGCGGCGTGCCGTGCGTCGCTCGACGTCATGGAAGGCCTCACGCTGGCCGACGACGGCATCCCGGCCCGTCTCGGGTGGGTCACGGAGCAAGCCGTTCGGGTGAAGGCGGCCTACGTCCGGGACGATCCGTATGACCGCGGGATCCGCCATGCCTTGAACCTCGGGCACACGTTCGCGCACGCAATCGAATCGGCCACTGCGTATGGGGTGCTCCACGGCGAGGCCGTGGCGATGGGTCTCGTGGCGGCGGCCCGCCTCGGTGCGTCACTCGGCGTCACCGAGCCCGAGCTTCCGGGACGCATTGAGTCGGTGCTGTCGCGGCTGGGGCTTCCGTTGACACCACCGGACGAGCTCGACCCGGCACGGATGGGGGACGCCTTCCGGGCGGACAAGAAGCGCCGCGGGGCCGGCCTGACGTTCGTCCTCCCCGTCCCCGGAGGGGTGGACCTGTTCACCGGTCTGGATGCCGACCGGGCGCTTGCGGCGCTGCGGGCGCACGAGGCGGTGGCCCCATGACGAACGAAACGCCGGCCGTCTCGGTGATCCACGGTCCGAACCTGAACCTCCTGGGAGAGCGGGAACCCGAGGTCTACGGAACGCTGTCGCTCGAACACATCGACGGCTTGATTCGGGCGAGGGCGCGGGCGATCGGGCTGGAGGTTCGGATCGCTCAGTCGAACCTGGAGGGCGAGATCGTCGACCTCATCCAGGACGCGCGGACGTGGGCCGGGGGGATCGTGCTGAACCCGGGCGGGTACTCACACACCAGCGTGGCCATCCGCGACGCGGTCTCGGCGGTGGCGATTCCCACCGTGGTGGTCCATGTGTCGAATCCCGCGGCCCGTGAGGAGTTCCGGCACACCGACCTCGTGGGCGGCGCGGCGGCCGGCACGATCGCCGGATTCGGGGCGCAGAGCTACCTGCTCGGCCTGGACGCCGTGCATCGGCTCCTTCGCCGCTAGGCCGGCCCGATCCCTAGAGGTTGCCCCGTTCGGCCTGCTCCCGCTCGATGGCCAGGAACAGCTCCTTGAAGTTGCCCAGCCCGAACCCGCGGCTCCCCCGGCGCTCGATGAGCTCGTAGAACACCGTCGGGCGGTCCTGGACGTTCTTCGTGAAGATCTGCAGCAGGTATCCCTCTTCGTCCCGGTCGGCCAGGATGTTGAGGCGCTCGATGTCGGCCCAGCTCTCCTTGATCTTGCCGACGTGCTTGCGAACGGTCTTGTAGTAGGTCTGCGGCACTCTGATGAACCGCACGCCTCGCTTCCTCAGCGCGTCCACCGTCGACACGATGTCGTCGGTGGCCATGGCGATGTGCTGCACGCCGGGGCCCCGGTAGAACTCCAAGTATTCGTCGATCTGGCTCTTCTTCTTGCTGGGAGCCGGCTCGTTGATCGGCAGCTTCACGCGGCCCTCGCCGTCCCACATGACCTTGGACATGAGGGCGGTGTATTCGCTGGAGATCTGATCGTCGCGGAAGTGGACCAGCTGGGCGAACCCCAGGACGTTCGCGTAGAACTGCGCCCACTCGTTCATCTTGCCGAGCTCCACGTTGCACACCACGTGATCGATGGCCTTGATGCCGACACGCGGCTGGCGATCGGCGATGGGCTCCTCGGCCCGGTAGCCGGGGAGGAACACCCCGGAGTAGTTCTCCCGCTCGATGAACGAGTGCACGGTGTCTCCGTACGCGGCGATGGCCGAGTGCACGACCTTGCCGTGGTCGTCCTCGAGAACCGTCGGCTCCAGGACGCTGGCGGCGCCCCGTTTCGTGGCCTGCTCCCACGCGTACGTCGCGTCCGGGACGCGCAGCGCGACGTCCTTCACCCCGTCCCCGTGGGCTCGAACGTGCTCGGCGATGGAGCTCTCCGGCCCCATGGCGCCGGTGAACACGAGCCGGGCTTCGCCCTGTTCGGCCACCCATGACGCCCGGTCGCGGACGCGAGTCTCCGGTCCGGCGTACGCCGTTACCTTGAAGCCGAACGCCTTCGAGTAATAGAACGCCGCCTGCTTCGCGTTGCCCACGTAGTACTCCACGTGGTCGATCCCCATGAGGGGCATGAAGTCCTCGGCGTGGTCGGGCGTGGTGCGTTGTACGTCCTGGGCCATGGTCGTGGTCCTCCCTCGGTCCGGCGTTTCGTCTATACCTCCGCCCCTTTGGACCCACGGGGCTGCGAGCGCCGCGTGAGGTGGGTGGCGCCCCCCACGGCCAGGAGGCCGATGCCGATCCCCACCACGGACACGGGGAGCGTGCTCGCCAGCCCGACGCATCCGGTCAGCCCCAGCCACGCCACCCATCGGGGCCACCGACGTTGGTCCGGGCGGAGGGTGAGGGCAGCGGCATTCGTGATCGCGTAGTACAGCAACACCGTGAACGCGCTGAGGGCGACGGCGTCCTCCAGCGGAGCGAACGCCGCCACGAGCGCGACCACCAGCCCCACCGCCACCTGCGCTCGATGTGGCACTCGAAACCGCGGGTGGACCGCGGCGCCGGCGTTGGGAAGCGTTCGATCCGCCGACATGGCGAAGACCATCCGGCTCAGGGCGGCCAGCAGCGACAGCAGGACGCCAACAGCAGCGACGGTCGCACCGACCCGCATGACCGGACCGAGGAAGGCATGTCCCGAAAGCCGAGCGGCAGCCTCCAGCGGGGCAGGCGCCGTGGCCAGGGTGTGCGCGCCGGCAACCCAGAGGGCGGCCACCGAGACGGCGGCATACACCGTCAGCGCCAACCCGACCGAAATCGACATCGCCCGCGGAATGGTCCGGGCCGGATCGACGACCTCCTCGCCCAACGTGGCCACTCGCGCGTAGCCGGCGAAGGCGAAGAACATGAGGGCCCCCGACCGGAACACATCGAACACGCCATGCCCACCGGTGCAGACGTCGAGGTTGTTCACGTCGCCCGATCCTGAGATCCAGGCGAGGAGGACGAACAGCCCGAGCACCGCCACCACGAACGCGACCATTGGCCATGTCGTGGCCGCCGTCTTTCGAATCCCTCGATAGTTCACGGCGGTCAAGACGACGACCGCCGCGATGGCGACGAGCCGAACGGCCCCCGGCGCGGCGTATCGGCCGATGGTCAAGGCCAGCGCGCCACAGCTCGCCGTCTTGCCGATGACGAACGCCCACCCGGCGGCGAATCCCCAGAAGTCGCCGAGCTGGCGCCGGCCGTACGCATACGTCCCACCGGAAACGGGATGGACCGCCGCAAGCTGCGCCGAGGACGTCGCGTTCGCGCACGCGACGATCGCGGCCACCCCCAACCCGATTAGGAGCCCGGCTCCGGCCGCCTCGGCCGCGGGGCCAACCGCGGCGAAGATCCCCGCGCCCACCATCGACCCCAGGCCGATCACGACGGCGTCGGCGGTCCCCAGTCGACGAGCCAGCCTCGTGGGCGGGTCCGTCCCCCGGGCCGCCTGCGCGCCGCTCACAGCGTTCACGGGGAGGTCATGGGAAGGCGGTGAAGACCGTTCCGTGGCCGACCTCCGCCGCGCGACGAAGCGACTCGTCGACCCGACGTCCCAGCACGCCCGAGGCGAGGTCCGCCTGCAGACGAGCCAGCGCTTCCTCGCGAACCGAGTCCGGGAACCGGTGCCAGAACGACGTGTTCCGCAGTCGGTCCGGATCGGCCAGGAACGTCGCATCGGTGTGCATCGCCACGAGCGACCCCCCGGTGACGTCCTCGTACACGAACGTGCCGATCGTCACTCGTCCGAAACCGGCCGCCTCCAGCTGAGAGCGCACGTCCGACGTGGTGAACTCCCCGCCCGGCCAGGCCCCTCCGAAGTACGCGTGGACGAACAGCGATCCCAGGTTCTCCTTCGTGTACGCCACGACCACGAATGGCCCTGCCCGGAGCACCCGTCGGGCTTCCCGGAACGCCCTCGGGCGATCGGCGAACAGGTGGATGGCGATGACGCACACGGCGCAGTCGAACGCCCCATCCGCGAACGGCAGCGCGGCCGCGTCGCCGACGACCTGTCGTCCCCGGCCCACCTTGGGAACGGACCGGGCCAGCATCTCGAACGACGCGTCGACCATCGTCACCCCGAACCCGGAGTCCCGGAGCACCGCGCCGTAGTTTCCGGTTCCCCCGGCCACGTCGAGCAGCGCGCGGTCGCTCGACGGACCCAGACTCTCACGGAGGCGTCGGACGATGGTTGGGCTGGCCCCTCGAGTCAGGTCGTACGTGCCGGCCTGCTCGGCGTAGTTCCCGGGTCGCGAGGGCGTGCCGGTGCCGGTAGGTTCCACGCACCGAGGCTACCGCCGGGACCAGGCCCGCGCTACAGCCAAGGACGGCATGCCGTCAGAACCCGGCGAACGCCTTCTCCAGGACGAAGCCGAGCACCATGCAGGAGGGCCACGTCAGGATCCATGCCGTGACGACCTGCCCGGCGACGCCCCATCGCACGGCGGAGAGGCGCTTGGTGGCTCCCACGCCCATGATCGAGGTCCCGATGGCGTGCGTGGTCGAGACCGGAATGCCCAGCCGGGCTGCGCCCGTGATCACGAGAGCGGCCCCGGTTTCCGCGGCGAACCCCTGAACGGGCTCCAGCCGCGTCAAGCGCAGTCCAAGCGTCCGCACGACCCGCCACCCGCCGATCATCGTGCCCAACCCCATCACCAGGGCCGCCGACACGATCACCCACACCGGGATGTCGAACTCCGACGGGACGCTCGCGCCGGTTCCGACGCGGTTCAGCAGCACGGCGAGCGTGATGATCCCCATGGTCTTCTGGGCGTCGTTCGTCCCGTGGCTGAACGCCATGAACGCCGCGGACAGGATCTGGGCGCGGCCGAAGATCCGCGAGACGACGGCCCGCCGAACCCGGGAGAACGTCCAGTAGATCGCGACCATGATGAGCAACCCGATCGTGAACCCTCCGACCGGCGACGTGACCAGCCCGATGAGCGACTTGCGCGTCCCTTCCCATTCCAGCCCGTGCAGTCCGCCGGCGGCGAATCCCGCCCCCAGCAACCCGGCCACCAGGGCGTGCGACTCGCTCGACGGCAGTCCGAAGAGTTGCGCCCCCATGGCCCAGATCGTGGCCGCCAGGACGGCCGCGGCGACCGTCTCGAGGCTGACCAGGTTGGGGTCGACGATCCCGGACGCGATGGTCTTGGCCACCGCCGTCCCGGTGAGCGCGCCCACCAGGTTCAGGATCCCGGCCATGAGGACGGCCGGGACGGGGCGCAGGACCCGCGTCGACACGACCGTGGCGATCGAATTCGGGGCGTCGGTCCACCCGTTGGCGAACTCGAAGAGGTACGCCAGGATCAGGACCGTCCACAGGGGCATCAGGATTGCTTGAGCGCGATGCCCTCGAGGGCGTTGGCGACGTCCTCGAGCTGATCGGTCGCCGCCTCGACCTCGTCGATGACCTCCTTCAGCTTCAGCACGTCCATCGCCTTGAAGTCCCCGCTGAAGAGGCTCGCCGTGGCCCGCCGGTAGATGCGATCGCCCTCGTTCTCCAGGCGGTTGATCTCGACCCAGAACCGGGGCAGCTGACCGTATTTCGGCAGCACCTCCAGTGCCTCCCGAGTGGTGCGCGCCGCACGGACGAGAACGTCCGTCTGGGCCTTCATCTCCGGAAACGGCTGGTCGATCTTGTGCAGGACGAACAGGTCGCCGGCCGCGTCGATGTGGTCGAGCACGTCGTCGAGCGTGCTGGCCAGCCGATGCACATCGTCGTGATCGATCGGGGTGACGAACGTCGTGTTGAGCCGCTTCATGATCTGGTGAGTGATCTCGTCACCCTCGTGCTCGAAGTCGTGCAGCCGACCCGCCTTCTGCTGGACGTCTTCGAACCCGGAGACGAGATCGTGCAGGAGCTCCGCCGCCTGCTCGACCTGCCGAGCCAGTCCGACGAACAGGTCGAAGAAGCCCTCGTCACGCGGGATGAGACGCAACCTCAGACGAGGCATGGATGCTTCCCCTCCGTTCGATCGTTCGCTCGAGTGCGCGGGATTGATACACCAGTCGACAGGCCGCCCACAAACGGACCGGCGGTCAGTCGACGAACTTGTACCCCAACCCGCGGACGGTTATGAGATGGCTGGGGTGCTGCGGGTCCGCCTCGATCTTGTGCCGAAGCCGCGGAACCTCCCGGGTCGATGCGGCCTCACCGGGCCGCCACGAGCGCGTCGACCCGTTCGCGGATCTCGTCGCGAACAGTTCGAACCTCGTCCCGTGACCGCCCCTTCGGATCGTCCAGCCCCCAGTCCTCGACACCGGCATACCGGATGGCGGGACACGCGTCGGCGTCGACGGCGCAGCCCATGGTGATGACGCGGTCGGCCCACTCGACGAGCTCGTCGCTCAGGAGCACGCCGCGGTGCGAGGAGACGTCGATGCCGACCTCTTGCATCGCATCGACCACTTCTGGGTGGGGGCGTTCCTGCGGGACCGTTCCCGCACTGCGGGCGTCTGCTCCGGCCGCCCGCGCGAAGGCCTCGGCCATCACGCTGCGACCGGCATTGTGCACGCACACGAACAACAGCCGAGCCACGGCCTCCAGCCTACCCGGCCGAACATGAACGGACAGGAAACGATCGACGTCAGACGGACGCTGGCCGAACGCCCGACGCGATCAGTCCCAGGACGACGCCCGCGGCCGCCAGCCGGTACAGCATGAACGGAGCGTAGCCCCGCCGACGCAGGTAGGCGAGCAGGCCCCAGATGACGAGGAACCCGCTCACGGCGGACGCGGCCATCCCCCACACGAACGGGCCGCCGAACCCGGGTGGAATGTGCTCGGACCCCGTG
>JBHELE010000276.1:0-4810 GCA_046263235.1 Actinomycetota bacterium | reverse complement strand
GGTGGTGGCGCCGTCGTTCACCCCCGAGGCCCTGGAGGCGTTCGGACGAAAACAGAACCTCCGGGTGGTTCGGGCTCCGCTCCCGATCCCGGGCGGCCTGGAGCTCAGGCCCCTCGACGGCGGCGCCCTGGTGCAGGACGCCGACGTCGTGGTGGAGCGCCGGGAGGACATGAGGATCGTCACCGATCGACGCCCGACCGACGAGCAGTGGGAGGATCTCCTGTTCGCGTGGGCAGTCGCGGCCAGGGCGAAGTCGAACGCGATCGTGCTGGCCTCCGGCCGGGCGACCGTCGGGATCGGGGCCGGCCAGATGAACCGCGTGACGTCGGTCGACATCGCGGCGAGGGCCGCGGGGGACCGGGCGAAGGGGTCGTGCCTGGCGTCGGACGCCTTCTTTCCCTTCCGAGATGGCCTGGACCGAGCGGGCCAGGCCGGGGTGTCGGCGGTCATCCAGCCGGGCGGGTCGGTCCGCGACAAAGAGGTCATCGCCGCGGCGGACGAGCACGGGATGGCCATGGTGTTCACCGGCCGGCGGCACTTCCGCCACTGATGGATAAGGTGGGGACGTGACGGCCAGGATCATCGACGGGAAGGCCATCGCCGCTCAGGTTCGAGCCGAGGTGGCGGAGCGGGTGAAGGCCCTGGCCGATCGGGGGGTCGTGCCAGGTTTCGTCGACGTGCTGATCGGCGACGATCCGGCGTCCGCGACGTATGTCCGGATGAAGAACAAGGCAGCGGCCGAAGCGGGCATGCGGGCGTTCGACCACACGCTCGACGCCGGCGCCACTTCCGACGAGGCATTGGGGCTGATTCGCGAGCTGAACGCCGACCCCGACATCCACGGCGTCATCGTGCAGAGCCCGCTTCCCGACGAGTCGCCGATCGACATCTTCGACCTGCAGCGGGCCATCGACCCCGAGAAGGACGTCGATGGGTTGCATCCAGAGAACCAGGGTCTGCTGGCCATGGGCCGGCCGCGGTACGTGCCCGCCACGCCCGCCGGTGTGGTGGAGCTCCTTCGCCGGGAGGCCATCGCCGTGGAGGGGGCGCGGGTGGTCGTCGTCGGCCGCTCCGTCCTGGTGGGCCGCCCGCTGTCGATCCTCCTGTCGCAGAAGGGCGCCGGGTTGAACGCCACGGTGACCATCTGTCACACCGGGACCAAGGACCTCGCCACCGAGACGCGTCGGGCCGACATCCTCATCGTGGCCGCCGGTCAGGCCAATGCCGTCACCGCGGACATGGTCATGCCGGGGGTCGTGGTCATCGACGTGGGCACCAACCGCGGACCCGACGGGAAGCTCGTCGGCGACGTCGACTTCGACGGCGTGTCGAAGGTGGCCGGCGCGATCACACCCGTTCCGGGCGGCGTCGGACCGATGACGGTGGCGATGCTGATGGCGAACACGGTGACGGCGGCGGAGCGCGCGGCGATCACGTCCCGGTAGGCCCAGCGTGGCGATCCGGTCGGACAGCCGGCTCGAGCAGCTGCTTCACCGCGGCCTGTTCTGCGTCACGGCGGAGGTCGTCCCACCTCGATCCGCGGCCCCCACGAAGGTGACCGCGCAGGCCCGCGCCCTCGTCGGCTACGCGGACGCGGCGAACGTGACCGACAATCCCACCTCGTCCGCCCATATGTCTCCGGTGGCCGGCGCCGCCCTGGTCGCCGAGGCCGGTGTCGAGCCGGTGATGCAGCTGACCACGCGAGATCGCAACCGGCTCGGTCTGACCAGCGACCTCCTCGGGGGGTGGGCGCTCGGCGCCAGGAACGTGCTCTGCCTCACGGGCGACCCCCCCGGGGTCGGCGATCATCCGGACGCCGATGCCGTGTACGACCTGTCCGTGCTCGATCTTGTTTCGTTGGCGGTGGGGCTTCGTGACGGCGGGAGGCTTCACTCGGGCGCGGTGATCGAGGACCCGCCCCGGTACTTCGTCGGCGTGGCGGACGTGCCACTCGCCGGCGACTACGACTTCCGCCGACTGGAGCAGAAGGCGGACCGCGGAGCCGACTTCGTCCAGACCCAGATCGTGTTCGACGTCGACGCATTCGGCGTGTGGGCCGACCGGGCCAGGGAGCGGGGGATCTTCGAGCGGCTGTTCGTGCTCGCCGGCGTGGCCGTTCCACGCGGTCCGAAGAGCGCCCGGTTCATGCGTGACCATCTCCCCGGAGTGGTCGTGCCGGAGACGTTGATCCAAAGGCTCGAGGACGCGGGGCCGGACGCCGAGGCCGAGGGAGTTCAGGTGAGCGTCGACATCCTCGCTCGGCTCAAGGGAATCCCGGGGCTGTCGGGGATCCACGTGATGGGACTGGGACACGAGGACCCCGTCCAGCGGGCCCTGCGGGGAGCGGGGTTGCTGCCGCGGCCGGTCTCGCCGTGACCGACCACGAGGATGACGATTCCACGGCGATCCGCGTAGCGCGAACCTTGCGCCGGGCGGTCGCCGCGTCGATTCGACCGTTCGCCAGGATGTGGAGGTCGCCCGAGCCGCTCGACGCGTACGCGCTGGTCCACCTGGCCAGCGCGGCCGGCGACACGCTGGTGGCGATCGCCCTCGCCGACTCGGTGTTCTTCTCGGTGCCGATCGGCCAGGCCAAGCTGCGGGTGGCGTTGTACCTCGCGCTGACCGTGGCGCCGCTGGGAGTGGCCGGGGCGTTCCTGATCCCCTTGCTTGACCGGGGCGGATTTCGTCGAGCGATCTCCTTCGGCGCCGCCGTGGGCCGGTGCATCGTCGCCGTCTACGTGGCGCCCCGAACCTCCTCCCTGATCCTGTTCCCGGCCGCCTTCGTCCTCCTGGTCTTGACGAAGGCCCACGGCCTGACGAAGAACGGGCTGACCGCCGCCTACGCTCCGGCGGACGGATTGGTTCAGGCGAACGGCCGCCTCGGACGGGTGGCCGCTGCCGGTGGCGTCATGGCCGCGGCGGCGGGGATTCCCCTCGCTGCGGTGGGCGACGCGGCGCCCGTGCTGTACCTCGCGGCAGCCGTGTACGGGCTGGGCGGCGTGCTGACGTTTCGACTCCGACAGCCGCCCGAAACTCGTCGCGCCGGTACCGTCAGGCCCCGAGGGCGCATCCCGGCGCTTCGGCTCCCCGCGCTCGGAGCGGCGACGCTGCGCGGCGCCAGCGCATTCCTGCTGTTCCTGCTGGCGTTCGCCCTTCGGCGGACCGGCCAGCCGGCCTACTGGTTCGCGGTCGTCGGCGGCGCCGCCGTGATCGGCGGGTTCGCGGCGGACATCGCGGCGCCCCGACTGCCGCGGGCGATCCGGGAGGAAGCGCTCGTGGTCGCATCGCTGATCGTGGCGGGGGCCGCGGCGTTCGTGGCGTTTCGATTCTTCGCCCTCCCGACGCTGTCCGTGTTCGCCGCCGTCGCCGGGGCGGCCACAGAGGTGGGGCGCCTGTCGTTCCAGAGCCTCGTGCAGGGTCGGGCGCCGGCCGGAACCGAAGGCCGGGTGTTCGTTCGCTACGAGGTGGCGTTCCAGCTGGCGTGGGTGGTCGGGGCGTTCGTCGCGGCGGTACTGCCCGTTTCAATCGGAACGGTCACGGTCATCCCGCTGTCGTTCCGGGGCGGCGTGCTGGTGCTGGCGGCCGTGTACCTCGGCCTGGGGCTGGTGTACGCCGCTGCCCATCCCGGCCATGGGGACGAGCGACGGGAGGTGGAGGGCTCAAGCTAGCTCGCGCAGCGCGAGGGCGACCGCGTCGTCGGGCGATAGCGTTCGGCCCTGCTCCGCGGCCGCCGAGGCGGTGTCCGCGTCGACGTACGTGTGGATCATCGCTCGGGTCTCCTCCAGCATCTCCTCGAGCCACGCCTCCACCGGGCCCTCCGTTTCCTCGAGCCTCGCCTCGGCGCACGCCAACAGCGCCGCGGCGGCCGGTCGTCGTCGAAGGGCCAGCGCCCGAGCGAACCGGTAGAGGACAACGGCGCCCCAGTACCTGTGCGTGACCTCCGAACGCCCTCGGTGAATTCCAAACGCCTCGCGGAGGAGGGGTACGGCATCCTCGACCCGGCCGTCGTCCAGAGCGTAGTGAGCGAGGGTCGCCAGTGACTGCGCCTCCATGTTCTCGTCACCGACGGCCCGGGCCTCGATCAGGTTCCGTTCGACCAGTGCCCGGGCGCCTTCGACGTCACCGAGCTCCCAGTACATCCAGGCCAGTCGCCGAGTGGCCTGGAGGGCGAGGAAGCGGTCTCCCACCTCCCGACAGATTCGAGCGCTCTCCTCGAGCCGGTCGCGCCCGGAGGCCCAGTCGCGTTCGAATGCCGATACGAGGCCGAGCACGACGAGGCAGTATGCGACGCCGCGTCGATCCTCGAGCGAGCGGTACAGGTCGAGGGCTGAGTGGGCGCGAGCTCTCGCCGCGTCGTGGTCTCCCAGGTCGATGGCGATGTCGGCCGCGCCGACCAGGGCGCGAGCCCGCAGGGGATCCGGGACAGCGGCAAGGGGGATCAAACGGTTGAGGCGCGCCTCGCCCTCGACCAGGTGCCCTTGCAGCGACCAGAACCAGCACACCGCTGCGGCCAGTCGCAACGCCCGCTCGTTGTCGCCGGAGGCCTCGAGATGATCGAGCGCTCCCCGGATGTTGTCGAGGTCGTGGTCGACTCTCTCGACCGATTCGGCGGATTCCAGACCCAGCCCGGGGTCCGTCTCGTCGGCGAGGACGAGGAAATACTCGGCGTGTCGCCGTCGCACGTCCCCGCCATCGGGCGACTCCTCGAGGCGCTCCGCCGCGTATTCGCGGATCGTCTCGAGCATCCAGAACCGGTCGCCGCTGTGACGAACGAGGCTCTTCTCGACGAGAGACTGGAGCGTGTCGGGAT
>JBHELE010000275.1:0-2881 GCA_046263235.1 Actinomycetota bacterium | reverse complement strand
TCGCGGGCGAAGGAGGGTCTGATTCGACCGGCCCTCGTCTTCGTGCTCATGGCGTCGGGCCTGAAGCTCATCGACGTGCCGACCCTGGCCCTCGCCCTGACCATGCTCGGCGTGGTGCTGGTGGCCCTCCCTATTTGGGGGATCGTCGACGCGTCGATGCAGCCGGGCCACGTCTGGGAGACCGCGGGCGCGCGAAAGAAGGTGTGGATCATGCTTCAGGCGCTCGGGACGCCGTTCGGCCTCGGGTTCGGCACGGCGCTCGCGTACTTCTTCCGGACGCGACGGAAGTTGGATACGGCCGCGAAGTATCACGAGGTGGCCGTTCGAGGAAGTGAGCTGGAGCCTTGAGACCGGGGCATCCCGGCCTGCTACGGGAGATACCGGGCGAGACCGAAGTCGGTGGCGGACGCTCCTCCATACCCCCCGATCCCAGCCGCGACGATCTTTCCGTCGGGCTGGATGGCCATGGCGTATGCCCCGGCCGTGGTTCCGATGCTCGTGATGACCTTCCCTCCCGTTCCGAACGCCGGATCGAGAGTGCCCGTCGGCTCGAACCGGGCGACGGCGAACTGCCAGAATCGCTGCTGTCGCACGCCAACCGCGACGATCTTTCCGTCCGCCTGGACGGCCACGTCGTTCGCGGTCGACGTCGCTCTGGGGCCGAACGGGGTCACGACCGTGCCGTCCCCGTCGAAGGTCGGGTCCAGCCCGCCAGCGGCTGTGTAGCGAGCCAGGGACATGAGGGGCCGTGACAGCTGCGGATAGCTCGAGCGGTGGTACGCGGTGCCCGCCACGACGATCTTGCCGTCTGCCTGGAGCGCCACGCCGCTGGCGGCCCCCGTCGACCCGATCAAGGTCGTGACCATGCCGCCCGTCCCGAACGTGGAGTCCAACGCCCCGGTCGAGGTGTAGCGGGCGAGGGCGAATTCGCAGCTTCCGCAGCTGTATCCGGCCAGCACGATCTTGCCGTCGGGCTGGAGGAGCATGTCGTAAGCCCCAGCAGAGGTGGAGCCGAACTCGGTGATGATCTTCCCGCCGATACCGAACGTCGCGTCCAGTGCCCCGGTCGAGGTATACCGCACGACCGCGAAGTCGTAGGCCAACCCATCCCAGGTCTGGCCTGCCGCCACGATCTTCCCGTCGGGCTGGATCGCCACGGCGTAGGCCGTGTCGTAGCTCGGCCGAAGCGAGGTGACGACCTTGCCTCCGGAACCGAACGTCGGGTCGAGGCTTCCGTTCGAGGTGTAACGAACGAGCGCGAAGTCGCTGCTCGTTCCGGCGAGTGTGTTCCCGGCGGCGACGATCCTTCCGTCCGGCTGGACAGCCAACGCGTATGCCGTGTCGTCCGTGTCGGGCGTGACCGGGGTCGTCAACTTGCCGCCCGAACCAAACGTGGAGTCCAAGACCCCGCCCGGCGTGTATCGGACCAGCGCGATGTCGCGGTCCGAGCCGGTCCAGGCGAACCCTGCCGCGATGATCTTGCCATCGAGCTGTACGGCCACATCGAGGGCCACGTCTTGAGAGGGTCCGACCGGTGTTGTCACGACCCCGCCGGAGCCAAAGGCGGGATCCAGGTCGCCGCCCGCCGCGCCGGCGGGCGTCGCGGCGCCGGAGACGAGCATTGTCGCGAGGGCGACGGGGAAGGCGAAACGGACCACGGAACGGCCGGCAGGCATGGAGCCCCCTCACACGAGCAGTGGTTGAGCGTAACGCGGAGGCGCGGTCGGCGGCTAGAGGTTCCGGGTTAGCGATTTGATGGTCTACCGACCGCTGAGGGCAGCCAGGTCGCGTAACACCTCATCGGGGTGAGCCGGAATGTCGGTCACGCGGTACGCCTTGCGGATCACGCCGTCCGGATCGATGAGGTACGTCCGCCGCTTGGCCCACTCCTGGTTTGGCTCTTCGGGTGCGCGCTTCGTCTCGTAGACCGCGCCCACGGACCGGTCGACATCCGACAGCAGCGGAAACGGGAATCCCTGCAGGTCGGCGAATTGCTTGTTGAGCTCAGGCGGGTCGAACGAGATGCCGAGGATCTCGGCGCCGGCCTTGCGGAACTCGGGGGCTCGGTCACGGAGCCCCTGGCCCTCCACCGTTCAACCGGCGCTGGTGGCGAGCGGATACCACCACATCACCACCCAGCGGCCGCGAAGGTCCGAGAGCGAAACCGCGTTGCCATCCTGGTCCGGCAACGTGAAGTCGGGCGCGGGCGTTCCTTCGGTGAGCACGGTCCCTCTCCGTCGACTGACGAGAGTGTACGGGCCGGGGGCCGCGCGCGCCTGATATCCCCGCCTCTAGCCAGGCGGCGACGGCGGGCCGGGGAAGTTCTTCAGCGCGATCTCCACGAAGTCCGGGACGCCGAACGGCGTCGCCCCTCCCGGCTCGGGGCCGCCCGAAAGCGTGTGGCGCTGCAACTCGGGGTAGGAGCCGACGGTCGCCGCCGCACTCAGGAGGTCGCGAAGCGTTTCCTGATCCTCGGGTGAGCGCGCTCGAACTTGGTCCCAAAGTGCGCAGACCCTCAAGACGGCGTCTCGCAACCCCCAATCGGCGTCCGTTGCCACATTTGTCAGCCGACGGCCCACGTCCTTACGCTCGTCCTCCGGCGGGTCCCTCCGCCACAGCCACGCGTAAAAGCTCAGATACATCTCGAGAGCGCCGGTTGTGAGAGGTCGAATGTCCCCCGCGGTGAGGACATTGAGCGTGCGACCCGGCGGAGTCCAGTTCCGCTGCACCCGCTCGACCGCCTGTTCGACCATCGCTTGCAGGTCTTCCGTCGTGATGGGCATCACGCCCTCCTCTTGACCTCCACTCCGGTCTTCTGTGTCGTTACGTACCCTTATCATCGTCCGCGTCTCCCTCTCGAGCGGGCTTTGCCTGCGAACAA
>JBHELE010000274.1:0-5373 GCA_046263235.1 Actinomycetota bacterium | reverse complement strand
CCTGCTCTCGCTTCGCGAACGGCTCGAGCACGTAGTCGATGTTCTGCTCGCGCCTGGCCGGCCGGCCGACCCCGATGCGCACCCGATAGAAGTCATCGGACCTGAGCGCCCCCGCCAACGACTCCAGCCCGTGGTGCCCGGCGGTGGATCCACCGCGCTTGACTCGAAGGGTGCCGAAGGCCAGGTCGATCTCGTCGTGGCACGCCACGATCCGCTCGACCAGGACCCCGCGCCGCTTGGCGAACGACGCGATGGGGGGGCCGCTCTCGTTCATCCACACCCCCGATTGGACCAGGAGGAGCGAGGTCCTCAGGTGTCGGGCCTCAACGCCCAGGAGCGATGAGAACCGAACCTTCTTGAGCTTGACGCCGAAACGGTCGCACAGGCGCTCCACGACCATGGCGCCGGCGTTGTGCCGGGTCTTCGCGTATCGGTCGCCGGGGTTCCCGAGCCCGGCCACCAGCCAGGCTCCCTCCATCGGCGACCCGGCCTACTCGGTGGCTTCCTCGGCCCCCTCCGGGGCCGGCTTCTCCACGGGCTCGCCCTCGCCCTCCGCGGCGGCCTCGACGGCCTCCTCGCCCTCGACGACCTCCTCCTCCTCGACCTTGAGGACCTGTGGCGGCACGACGGCCACCACGACCTCTTCGAGATCGGTGAGGACGGTCACGTTCCCGGGCACGGCGATGTCCGAGACCTTGAGCGACTCGTTGATGCCGAGTGGCGAGATGTCGGCCTCGATGGCGTTGGGCACGTTCTGCGGAAGGCATTCGAGCTGGATGTTCCACAGGTGGTGCTCGATGACGCCGCCTTCCTTCACGCCATGAGACTCGCCGACGAGGTGCACCGGAACCTCCACGGTGATCTTCTCGTCGCGGCGGATTCGCAGGAGGTCGAGGTGGATGAGCTTGTCCTTGAGCAGGTCGCGCTGCACCTGACGGGGCATGGCCAGGAACGTCTCGCCGTCGACCCGCACGTCGATCATCACGTTCAAGCCTGCGTCGGTGTGGAGGACGTGCCACAGCTCCTTCGCGTCGACCGAGACGTGGAGCGGATTCTCGCCGTGGCCGTACACGACCGCGGGCACGCGCCCCGCGGCCCGAATCTTCCGGGCCACGCCCTTGCCGGCGCCGTCGCGACGTTCGGCCTTCAGCTTCGCTGCCATGTGATGTCCTCCGAGGCGATACCGGCGAAAACGCCCTGAACCGCGTTCGATTGTAGCGCCCGCGGCATCGTCTTCACGCGACCATGACGCCCAGCCCGATCGGCGCGAACACGAGGTTCACACCGACCGAAACAATAGCCGCGGTTCGCGCGGCGTCGCGCCAATGCCAACTTCGATATCGGGACCAGTAGACCGCGAGCGCGACCGGAAGGCCGACAGCAATCAACCAGTAGAACACCGCCGCGCTGTACGCGCCGAAATCGGAATTCGCCCCGATCATTGCCAGCGAGACGGCAATGCCGAGGTACGAAAGTGCGCTGGCTACGAGCAAGGCGGTCAGCGCGAAGGCCATTTGGGGGAGTCCCGAAGCCCGCGATGAAGCCATCGTCGATGACACTACGGCATGTTCTCGCCGTGGAAGATCTCCGAGACCGATTCATCCTCGAACACCGCCAGCAAGGCCGACGCGATGATCGGGGCGATCGACACGACCGTGAGCCGGTCACCCAACACCTGCGTCGTCTCGTCCGGGATCGGCAGGGTGTTCGTGACCACGATCTCCTTGATCGGGGACTCGGCCAGCCGCTGCGCCGCCTTGCCCGACAGGACCGCGTGGGTGGCTGCGGCGAAGATCTCACCGGCGCCGTCGGCGGCCAGGGCCTTCGCTCCCTCCGCCACCGTCCCGGCCGTGTCGATCATGTCGTCGATCAGCACGCACGGCCGACCGTCGACCTCGCCAACGACCTTGATGCTCTCGATCGTGTTCGCCTCGTGACGTGACCGGCGCTTGTCGATGTACGCCAGGTCGGTCTCGAGGTGCTTGGCCAGCCGCTGGGCGGTCTTGATGCGACCGGCATCCGGGGCCACCACCACGATGTTCTGTGGCACTTCGATGTCCTGCTTCAGGTAGTCCGCCAAGAGCGGCAGGGCCGTCAGGTGATCGAAGGGATAGTCGAAGAACCCCTGAATCTGGCCGGAGTGCAGGTCGACCGACACCACCCGGTCCGCGCCGGCCGCCGACAAGAGGTCTGCCACGAGCTTGGCCGAGATCGGCTCGCGGGCGAGCGTTTTCTTGTCCTGGCGTGAGTACCCGTAGTACGGAACGACCGCGGTGATCCGCTTCGCCGACGCTCGCTTCATGGCGTCGATCACCAGCAGCTGTTCCATTATCGATTCGTTCACCGGGTTGGCGTGGGTCTGGACGACGAACACGTCGATGCCGCGGACGCTGTGGACGGGACGCACGTACACCTCGCTCGAGGCGAACCGGGAGATCTTGATCTCCGAAAGCCCGATGCCGAGGTGCTCGGCAATCTCTTCCGACAGCGTCGGATGGGCGGTCCCGGAGAAGACCATCATCCGCTTACGCGTGACGAGCTCTCGCATGGGCTGGTCGGTCACTTCTTCGTCCTCCCCTTCGGCTCCTTCTCGGTCGCCGCCTCGCGCTGCCGCTTCGCCTCGTACCGGGCCCGCTTCCGCTTCGCGTATCCCTCCACCACCCGCTGCTCCGACCGCTCCACGGCCAACGCGCCGGGCGGCACGTCCCGCGTGATCACCGAGCCCGCTCCGGTGAACGCGCCCTTGCCGACCTTCACCGGGGCCACCAGCATGGTGTCCGACCCGACGCGGGCGTCCTCGCCGACGACCGTTCGGTGCTTCTCGAACCCGTCGTAGTTCACGGTGACCGTGGCGGCGCCGATGTTCGCGCCGGCCCCGATATCCGCATCGCCCACGTACGACAGGTGCGGGACCTTCGCGCCCTTGCCGATCCGGCTGTTCTTGATCTCGACGAAGCTGCCCACCTTGGCGTGCTCGCCGACGACGGTGCCGGGACGAATGCTGGCGTACGGGCCGATCGCGGCACCCCGCCCGATCTTCGACTCGCGCACCACGGAGAACATCACCTCGACGTCGTCCGCCACCACGGAATCGACGATTCGGGTCGCCGGCCCGATGGAGGCGCCCGCCCCGATGCTGGTGGCGCCCTCCAGGAAGGTCATGGGCCGAATCACGGCGTCACGGCCGATCCGGACCCCGCTCTCGACGTAGGTGGTCGCCGGGTCGATGAACGATACGCCGGCCGCCATGTGGCGCTCGATGATCCCTCGCCGCATCAGCCGCTCCGCCTCGGCCTTCTCCTTCCGGGAGTTGATGCCGACCGAGCCCCCGAGGTCGACCCCCACGACCGACACGCGTTCGCCCTTGTCCTGCAGGATGGGGAAGACGTCCTGCAGGTAGTACTCGCGCTGCCGATTGTCCCGGCCAACCAGCGGGAGCGCCTTGAACAGGTCGTCACGCCGAAACGCGTAGACCAGCACGGCGACCTCGCTGATGCGCTTCACGTCTCGCGACGCGTCCGTCTCCTCGGCGATCTCCGCCAGCCGGTCGCCGTCTCGCACGATCCTGCCGTAGCCCCGCGGATCCTCCAGGCGGGTCGTCATGATCGTGGCCGCCGACTTCGTTCGCCGGTGGGTTCGAAGCAGCGTTCGCACGTGGTCGGCGCTCACCAGGGGCTGGTCGGCGGCCATCACCAGGACCTCGTCGAACCCGCCCGTGGCCTGTTCGGTCACGAGCACCGCGTGGCCCGTGCCGAGTGGTTGCCCTTGTTCGACGAACTCGGGCTCGGGCTTGACGCCCCACGACCTGATGGCCTCCTCGACCTGTTCACGCCCGTGGTGCACGACCGTGACGATCGAGTCCGGCCGCGCGGCGGCGGCCGCCTGGAGGGCGTGCCACAGCGACGGGCGGCCGCACACCTTCTGGAGGACCTTCGGACGAGCGGACTTCATCCGGTTGCCCTTCCCGGCGGCCAGCAGGACGACGGCGAGGCTCCTGGATTGCTTCCTGGTCGATGACACGTCTGGTTCCTAGGTCGTCGGCCGACTCAGGGAAGGCCAGCCATTCTCCACTGCCGCGGCGCGAATCGTCCAGCGCGCACGAACGTCCGCGGCCGCCTTACGAGGGTACCCTGGTGGGCGACTGGGCCTTCGTCCAATTGGCAGGACGCCGGGTTTTGGTCCCGGAAATCCGCGTTCGAGTCGCGGGGGCCCAGCAGTGATCCCGTCGAAGCTCAAGAACCAAACGAGCTGACGTAACCGATGGGCCGGCCCGATATTCGCTCGAGTTCGCGTTCGACCTGCGCCGGTAAAGCGCGATCATCCCGGAGGAGCCCAGCGACCGTCGGCCCGCTGCCGGACATCACCGCGCCCGCCACCCCGGTTTCGAGCAGCCGGCCCTTCGCATCGGTGATCCGCGGGTGGCGCGCGACGACGGGTGGCTCCAGATCGTTGAGCAGCGCTCTCCCGAACTCTGCGACGCCCCCGGTCAGCGCTTGGACGAGCTCTTTGGGATCGGGGTCGCTGGGGGTGCCGTCCTGGTCCCACCACAGGTAAGCGTCCCGGGTCGAGACGCCGAAGTCGAAGGTCACGAGGGCCCACTGAAACGACGAAGCGTCGACGGGGGTCACGTCTTCGCCGCGGCCACGGATCAGCGCTGCCCCGTGCAGCATGGCCGGGACGTCGGATCCGAGGTCTGCCGCAATTGCTCGAAGGTCGTGCTCGGCCAGTCCGACGCCCCAGAGGTCGTTCAGTGCTCGTAGGGTCGCGGCGGCGTCCGCGCTCCCTCCGCCCAGGCCCGCCGCGACGGGGATCCGCTTGTGGAGCGCGATCTCGGCGAACCCGCGGACGCCGCCGCGCTCGGCCAGTGTCGCCGCCGCCGGCATCACCAGGTTCGACTCGTCGACCGGAACACGCCGGACCAGATCAGGGTCACCGCTCACGTCGAGAGAAAGGGAAAGCGTTCGGAACTGGCCCGGATCGGAGTAGGCGTGGATGACGAGCTCGTCGGCCAATGAGATCGGCAGGACCACCGTTTCGATGTCGTGATAGCGGTCGTCCCGCCGCCCAAGCACCCGCAGGAACGGATTGATCTTCGCGTGCGCAGCAACGCGTCGCGTGTGCGGCGCCTCGGTCACCGGCCGGTCGCCCGTGTGGCGGGGCTCAGCGGTGATTCGCCGCCTTGAGCAGCCCCGCCAGCGCCTCGCCCATTCCCCCGGTAATCCGATGGATCTCCGGCAGTCGCTCCCGGCACGCGTACGCGGCGAAGTTCATCTGGTCGATGTAGCTCCACACGGTCAGGTTGAGGCCGATGCTCTCGAGGACCGGGCCCACGGAGTACAGCGCGACCAGTCGGGCTCCCGCCAGATACAGGGG
>JBHELE010000273.1:0-6827 GCA_046263235.1 Actinomycetota bacterium | reverse complement strand
GGATTCCCTTCTCCCGCTCGAGCTCCTTCAGTGCCTGGATCATCGCCTCGTTCATCGTTCACCCTTCTTCTGCTGTTTCGGTGGCCAGTCGAAGACGGTCCTGGCCGATTCGATCTCCTCGTATCGCACGACTTCCAGGCCACCCTCAGTGGCCACGGTGATCGCGTGGCTTGCGGCGTCCACGAGCGTTCCCGTGAACGTACGCGGGCCCTGGTCCGGGACCGCGACGCGCACCTTGACCTCTTGGCCGACGTGACGGGCGAACTGATCCGGACGGTTGAGCGGCCGCTCGACCCCCGGGGAGCTCACCTCGAGGGTGTACGGCCCGGGGTTGAACCCCTCGATATCGAGCCGGCGGCTGATGCGCTCGCTGACCTCGGCGATGGCCTCGAGGTCGACCCCGCCGTCCCGGTCCACGGTCACCCGGAGCACGCCGCCGCGCCCGCCCCGGTAGACGACGTCCACCAGCTCGAGACCGGCCGCTTCGACGACGGGCTGTACCAGCGTCTCCAGCTCCCTCACCTGCCCTCAACTGCCCCCATCGACAAAGAAAGTGGGCGCGCGCCCACTTCCGGGTGTTGCACTTGCAGTTGTCCTGCGTCGCTCAGTATAGCGCGTTCACGAACGAACAAGCGGCGCGCGGAGCCGCGGCGAGAGGTCTACAGAGCGCGGCGTTGGCCTCCGGGCTCGTTCCAGTGATCTCGCCGGTTCATCCGCTTCGCCATCCGGTCGTCCCAGCCTTCGTGCAGCGGCACCTCCAGATCCTCCGCCGCGGCCCGAGCCCGCTCTTCCGAGGTGAACACCCATCGGGTCCAGTTCCCGCGCGCGTCGATCAGGAGCAGGTCAAACGTGTCGCGGCCGCATCGCTGCAGGACGGCTTCCACGTCCGTCCGCAGGGCGACGAACCGCCGGAGCTCGACCGGGGACCTCGCACGCTGGGCCATCGCGGGGAGCCTAGGGGCCGGCCCCGCCCGCCGCAACCGCCGCCGGATCCGGCGTCGGTTCGAACGCCCTGGGGTCGCCGAGGTACGCCCGGAACGGCCTCAGGAGCTGGCTGATGTGCCAGCCGTCGGCATAGCGATGATCGATCGTGGCCGTGATGGGGAGCATCGGCCGGATCACCACACGTCCGCCGGCCGCCACGGGCTTGTCGGTGATCTCCCCGACCAGGATCAGCAGCGGCATCCGATAGAACTTCGCCAACGGCGCGAACCCCTGGGGCAAGCCGAACATCCCCACGCTCGTGATCATGGCGGCGCCGAATGGACTGGCCTTGATCCCCAGCGCCTTGATGTCGCGGTTCAGGTCGCCGGCCATCCATGCGGAGAACCTCATGGACAGGCGAAGGACCCATCGGGGCACGGCCTCCATCGTCTTCTTCGTCCTGGCGAAGTCCGGATCGTCGCCGCGCTTCATGGCGCCCGCGCGCAGCGTGAGCTCCGCCGCGATGTCGTAGACCGATTTCTCATCGGCGTGCTCGATCTTCACGCCTGAAAGGGACCGCCCGCCCTCCACCGCTGTGATGTAGAAGACGTCGACCGAGTTGCGGGGCGTCATGCGGTTCCCCTTGACCCGGACGTTGAAGTCGGGGACCTCGCGCAGGGCCAGAGCGACGGCCCGGCCCACGAGATGCGTCGGCGTGACCCGATGCCCGGCGGCCTTGGCGTCCTCGATCAACGCCCGCATCGGCGTCGCGTCGATCTCCATGGCGCCGTAGATCTGCGGATCATCCGGCGGTCCCCACATGGCGCCGGCGATTCGCCGCCACCCTCGCACCTTCACGGGCTCACCTCCACCCGATAGCGTGCCGCAGCCTTCACCGCCGACTCAAGCCGGGAGGAGGGTGCCCCGAACCGGCCGAGAGCGGTTACGGCGCCGAGGCGAGCAGGGCCCGGACGGCCTGGGCCAGGTCGGAGAACTGCGACTTCGTTCGCTGGCCGGTCGCCCGAAGCTTCAGGTCGACCTCCCCGGACTCGATCCCGCGCCTGCCCACCACGACCTGAACGGGATATCCGATCAAGTCCGCGTCGGCGAACTTGACTCCCGCCGTCGCCTCGCGATCGTCCAGGACGACCTCGAACCCCGCCGCGACGAGCTCCCCGTAGAACCGCCCGGCCGCCTCGACCACCGGCGGCTGATCCATGTTCGTCGGGATGACGACGACCTCGAACGGGGCCAGTCGCCTCGGCCACCGAAGCCCCGCCTCGTCGTGATACTGCTCCGCGACGGCGGCAAGGATGCGGGAGATCCCGATGCCGTAACACCCCATCACGTACAGCTGCTCGGTTCCGTCCTCGTCGACGAACGTGGCCTTCAACGGTTCCGAGTACTTGGTCCCGAGCTGGTAGATGTGTCCGACGACGATGGACCTGGCCTGGACGAGGCGGCCGCCGTCGACCGGACAGGGATCTCCCTCCACGGCCTGGACCACGTCCTCCCACCGCGTCACCTGGAAGTCCCGGTCGAGGTTCGCTCCCGTCACGTGGAAGTCCTCGCGGTTGGCCCCCGTCACCCAGTTCGCCCCGGCCCGAACCAGCGGGTCGGCGATCACGACCGCGTCATCCGGCATGCCCTGCGGACCGACGTATCCCTTGGCAAAGCCCCGACCGGCGAAATCATCGTCTTCGAACGGCCTGACCGGCGTGGGGAAGAAGAGGCTCGCCACCTTCTCCTCGTTGACCTCTCGATCGCCCGGGAGCAGGACCGCCACGGTCTGGCCGCCCGCGTCGAACAGGATGCACTTCAGCATCTGCGACGCCGGCCGGCCCACGAGCGATGACACGGCCGCGATGGTCGCCGCCCCTGGGGTGTGGATCTCGTGGAGCGGCTCGAGGGCGACGTCGCCGATGGGGTCCGGGCGCCTGGGCGTCGCCGCCTCGAGGTCGGCGGCGTAGTCGCAGGATTCGCAATGGAGGAACAGGTCCTCGCCTGCGTCGGTCACGGCCATGTACTCGTGGTTGATGCCGCCCCCGATCTGACCGGGGTCGGCTTCGACGATGCGATAGTCGAGCCCGCATCGGTCGAACACGCGCTCGTACGCCCAGTACATCACGTCGTACGACGCCCGCATGCCGTCCTCGTCCCGGTCGAACGAGTACGCGTCCTTCATCAGGAACTCCCGGCCGCGAAGGAGACCGTACCGGGGGCGGAACTCGTCGCGGTACTTCCATTCGATCTGGTACAGGTTCACCGGAAGGTCCCGGTACGAGGAGAACTCCCCCGCCACCAGCGGCGTGACCACCTCCTCGTGGGTCGGGCCCAGGCCCAGGTCCCGCTCGTGGCGATCCTTGAGCTTGAACATCAGGTCGCCGTACGCGTCCCACCGACCCGTGGCCTTCCACGGCTCGGCGGGCACCACGATGGGCATCCGAATCTCCTGCGCGCCGGTCGCGTCCATCTCCTCCCGAACGATGTCTTCGATCTTGCGCATCGTTCGAACCCCCAGCGGCAGCGTCGTGTACACGCCGGCCACGAGTCGACGAACGAACGCCGCCCGAAGCAGGAGACGGTCCGAAGCGGCCTCGGCCCCGACCGGGTCCTCGCGAAGGGTACGACCGAACAACTGGGACGCGCGCATGGAACAGCCAAGGATACGGGATGCGTTTCGGGCGCCGGCTACGCGATGCGGAAGGAGTCGACGACCTCCGAGATCCTCGGCACGACCTCCTTCGGGTCGGCGTCGGCGACGGTGAACGCCGTGATGGCGAAGGTGGTTCCGTCCGTCCCCTCGATCGTGATGGCGAGGAATCGAAGCGAAACGCCGGCATCGTTGCGACCCGTCCCCGACACGGTGAGGGCCGGCGCCCCGCCGACGAGCTGGGACTGTCGAGCGCCAAGCTTGACCCGCCGGTATTCGCCCTGGATCTGTGCGACCAGCCGCGCCGACGCGGCGCTCATGTCACCGGCCGGCCCCCGGCCCAGGGAGACCACGACGGAGCCATCCGGAGCGGTCAGCTTGCTCGTGCTCCCGTCTGTGGTCAGCTGCCACGACGGGGGGTAGCTGAACTCGTATCCGCCGACCGCGTTCTCCGTGCGGGCGGTGGCGTATCGATAGTGGAAGCCAGGGTCCCGCGTGAGGAAGTACCAGGCACCCCCACCAAGGGCGGCGAGCAACACGGCCACCAAACCGGCGCGAAACACCTGACGAGCCCGCTTCCGGCGATGCCGACCCTGTGGAGTCGACGCCGGAGAACGGCCTGCGGTGGCGGTCGCCTGGGAGGGCGGAGGGAGGGGAACCCAGCCCCCCTCCCCTTCCACCCGAAGCGTCACGCCAGCGCCAGCCGCCGGCGCCTGCTCAGTGCGACGAGCGTCGTGCCGAGCACGAACAGCACCACCGTCACGCCGAGCGCCATCCGGATGTCGAAGCCGGTGACCGCCAGCGCCGGCGGCTTCCTCGGACACAGCGACGGGGTCGTCGGGCAGCTCGGAGGCGGGTTGCACTCACGCAGCGCGCTGCCCGGCGGACACGGCTGCCGGACGAACGTCTCGGCGGTCCCCGCATGCGTCAGGACGAAGTCCGCTCCCCCGACAACGCCAGTCAAGACCCCCAGGTGGACCGCTTCCTGGCCGCTTCCGGCGAAGCCCGCACCGACGGTCTCCGTCCCCTGGTTGAGGAACAGGCAGACCAGCGACGGCGTGGGACAGTTCGGCGGAAGCGTGATCGCCGTCGGGTCCGAGATGACAACGAACTCCTGCCCACCGAGCTGCACGTTCGCCAGGTACGAACTCGACTCGGTCTGTCCGGTCTGCCCGTCGCTCACGCTGCTGGTGGACTCGGAGTGGATCGCGGTCGCGCCGACGCCGTTGCACGCACCCGTCTCGTTCTCACCGCCGACGCAGGCGTCCGCCAGGTCGGTCTCCTGAGTCGCCGTCTCGGAGTTCGACGGGTAATCCCGGTCGATCGTGCTGGAGCTTCGGGCCACGCTCGCAGAGACCTGGCCGTCACACGTGGTCCCGGGGTCGGGATTGGTCCCGCCGAGGCACAGCGCCGCGATTGCGGTCGAGGCATCCGAGTGCGCCGTCGTCGCGGTGGTCGACGAGTTCGTATCGGCGAACAGCAGGCCGAGACACACCGCGCCGCCACTCCCTTCGCACAGCGGGGCGAACGGGTCCAGGGTGGCGCTCTCCTCGCCCTCGGAATCCGAGTGCGCGCCGATGACCTCCTGCCCGCCCAGGGACAGGACCGTCACATCGCCCTGGCTGGTCCCGTCGTCGTTGATCTGGGCGTTCGTCTGCCCGACGGCGACCAACTCATTCCCGCCGAGGCTGACCTCGGCGATGGCGCCCCTGGCGTGGTCGGGCGGCCCGGGATCGGGAGTTTCGTGGCCGGGCGAATCGTCGTCCGCCTTCTGGGCGCCCGTCGCCCCGCTCGTCGACTCCGCGCCGGCCTCGGTGGAGGAGGACGGGGCGGTCTCCTCCCTCGGTTCCGGAGCGGTCGGCTCCGTGGGCGAATCCTCGGAGGGAAGCTGGCTCGTCGTCGCGTCCACCGTGCCCGAAACCCGATCGCCGGGCTTCGGGTCTACGGACGCGTAGCTCGATTGAAAGATGCCGAGCGAGAGCGCCGCGCCCAGCGCGATGACCGAGCCCACCCGGGCGAGCGGCCTGGGTCGTGTGGTCATGCATCACCCCCTTTGGGCTACTCCTTATTAGCTAAACCTAAGCCTTTTCCCGGCGCCAGGAAGAACATGCCGTTCCGTTGAAAAAAGTGGTCGATGCAACGAATCAGGACAATCCGGGCGGACCGGCACGCTCCCGCCGGAGGCGCAGTCCCGCGAGGACGACC
Source organism: Actinomycetota bacterium (assembly GCA_046263235.1). Taxonomy (GTDB): domain Bacteria; phylum Actinomycetota; class UBA4738; order UBA4738; family UBA4738; genus JBHELE01. The sequence continues at coordinate 1,045 of JBHELE010000273.1, read as the reverse complement.
CCGCCCACCGCGATCGACCCGGCCAGCATCACGATCATCGGCCGGGCCAGGTCGTCGGCCGGCCCCACCTCGTCGGCTCCCGGGGATACGGGAACCCGCACTCCCGGACCCACACCCGACCCGCCCACGCGCTCGGCGAACACGACGAGGCGGTGCGACGCCGAGAACCGGGGGGTGCACGCGGTGAGGACCATCGTCGGGTCGGACGTCTGGCGCAGGACCCACACGTCCGTCGGCCGGACGACCCGCGCCGACGTGACCGAGTATGTGAACGTGCCGTACTCGGTGTCGATCTCCACGACATCGCCCCGAGAGAGCTTGTCGAGGTTCCAGAACGGGTGGAGGTAGGTCGTCCGATGGCCAGCGATCCCCACCCGTCCCGTTCGCTGCCACGGGTAGGCCGTGCTCGTGTAATGACCCGGTCCCTTCTTCAGGTCGGCCGACGAGGTGCCCTCGACCACGACCATGTCCGGGCCGATCCGGGGGATGCGAAGGATGGCCACCGCGCTGCCCTTGGTCAGAACAACCGGCGAACTGGGCGCTCGGCCGATTCGTTGCTCGATGCCTGCCCGCAGTCGGTCCTGGCTGCGCGACGTCAGAAACCCGGTCCCCCACTGGACCCAGACGACGAACGCGGCCATCCCGACCGCGCCGAACAGACAAAGCGTCCCGGCGACGCGGAGCCATCGAGCCAGTCGGTCGGGCTCGGATCTGGACGACATGCGATCAGGTTGTGGCGCTCTCCCGAGCTCGCTCCGCCGCCATCTTCCGGGCTTCGGTCACGAGGACCTCGACGAACTTGTCCTCGGGAACCTTGCCCTTGACCTCCCCCTTGACCACGAGGACGCCCTGACCCTTGCCCGCGGCGATCCCGAGATCGGCCTCCCTCGCCTCGCCTGGCCCGTTGACCACGCAGCCGATGATCGACAGCGACATCGGGGTCGAGATGTGCTTCAGCCGTTCCTCCAGGACTTCGACCGTCTTGATGACATTGAAGCCCTGTCGCGCGCAGGATGGACACGAAATAATGTTGACGCCGCGATGC
>JBHELE010000272.1:0-2744 GCA_046263235.1 Actinomycetota bacterium | reverse complement strand
CCAGCCCCACGGTCTTGGCGATGAGAACGTCGGCCTGGCAGTAGTGGGCGACGCGGTTGGGGACCGAGCCGAGGAGGAACCGGCGGGTCCCGGCCATGCCCTTGTTCCCCACCACGACGAGCTCGTGGCCTTCGTTCTCCGCCACGTCGCAGATGGCGTCGGCCGCGTCGCCGTCCAGGATTCTGTGCTCGACCTCGATTCCGTCCGGGGCCGTCTCTCCCGTTCGCTCCAGCGCGATCGCGCCGAGCATCGGGTCGCCCACGTACACGAGCGTGACATCGCCTCCCAGGAGGAGCGCCATCTCGAACCCCTTGCGCGCGGCCTCGGTCGCCGTGGGCGAACCGTCCGTGGCGATCAGGACCCGTTCGTAGCTCCGGAGCGCCTGGGCCTTCTGCGAGGTCGTGTCGCGGATCAGCACGTCGCACGGCCCGTAGGTCGCCACCCGCTCGGGGACGCTGCCCAGGCGAAACCGGCGGGCCTTGCCCATGCCGCGGTTCCCGACCACGATGAGGTCGACGTCCCGTCGATCCGCCACGGTCAGGATCACGTCCGCCGGCTCGCCTCCCTGGACCTCGACCCTCGTCTCGATGCGATGCTCGCTGACGCGTTCCCGGCACGCTTCGGCGATCCGAAGCGCGTGGTCTCGGGTGGTCCGTTCCATGGGGTAGGCGGAGACGATCAGCAGCTCGGCCTTGAATCGCCTCGCCAGGCGGGCCGCCCACTGTTCGGCCAGCGCGGCCGTCTCCGATCCGTCGGTCCCGATCAGGACCCGGTGGTATCCCATGGCCTGGCCTTCCTCACAACTGCCCGAACGGATGGGGCTGCATCACCATCAGCCACACGATGAACCCCAACCCGACGATGCCGATCGCGGAGATCACGAACAGCCGGGGCGACCGAAGGAGCGCGGCGAACTGCTCGGGCGAGATCGCCTTCGATCCCCCGGCCAGGGCCCCCGCCACGGTGCGGATCTTTCGGTAGTACGGCGTGGCGATGGCGTACATCGCCACGATCGTGACGACGAGCGCGGCGATGGCGGCCCAGATCCACACGTACGACCACCATTTGCCCAGGAACCCCAGGACCACGCCGGCCGCCGTCAGGCCCAGCAGCCCGACGTACATGGCGCTAACCGAGGCGCCGGAGAGCTGCACGAGCGTGAGGACCCGGACCGGCTCCCGTTCGCGCCGAAGGCGAAACGCCACTACTACAGACACCCCGTGAGCCGTGACGAAGACGAACGCCAGCGCCACGTGCACGAACGTCCACCACTGATACGTCATCGCTCTCCGGCATCTTGGATTGTCGCGCCCGCGCGATGAGATGCGGTCGCGGGAAGCCCCGAGTCTAGTTGGAGCGTATTGGCCCGGCCACCGCGGCCGGCCGGCGCGCCGTCACGGCAGGTACTGCTCTTCGATCTCGACGACTTGTCCGTCCTCGACCGTGACCCAGTACGGCGAGGTCGGCCCTCGATAGGCCCCGGACGGCTGGTCCTGGTCGAACGCCGCCGCGAACGGCTCCAGCTCGCCGACCCTCGGTTCGCAGCAGTTCGTCCAGTCGAGCACGACCAGTTCGACGTCGTCGTCGAACGTCAGGGTTCGCCGAAGCTCGTTGCGGTTGTGGACGTAGTAGTCGTTCGGGACGGACTCCCCCTGGCCGATCGCGCCGTCTTCGCGGGCGGCCTCGTTCGCCTCCTCACCGGTCAGGAAGTCGGCCTTGTCGAACACCAGCGAGTGCGGCGACGCGTCTATGTCGACGCTCTCGAGGAACCCGAAGTGACGGCCGTCCTCGAGCGATGGCGATGCGGACGCGGTCGGCGAAGGAGATCCGGACGACGGAACGGTGGTCGGCGTGACACGCACGTCGTCGAGCCGAGTGGATTGATTGCACGCCGCCACCACGAGGACGGCGGCCATCGGGAGCAGACGGGCCTTCACCGGGACCTCCTTCGAGCGGGTCGAGCCTAGATCGCCACCAGGTCCGACGCACGGAACCGCTACAGGGTTGCCAGGAATCGAATCAGGGCGTCGTTGATCTCCGCCGGCCGTTCCTGCTGCGTCCAATGGCCGCAGCCCGGGAGGATGAGATGAGTGCGGAGGTCGAGCCCGAGCCCGTCCATCACGTCCGGCGGCGACATTCGACGGACGGTGTCCCGATCTCCCATGGCGAACAAGACGGGCTGCTTCGGGACGGCGCCGTCGAGGTGGGCCGTCAGCTCCCAGGTCCGGTCGAAGTTCCGGTAATAGTTGAGCGGCCCCCTGAACCCGGTCCGCTCGAAGGCGTGAACGTAGACCTCGAGGTCCTCCTGGGAGAGCCACGACGGCAGGCGGGGAGGATCGGGGAACTGGTCAAGGTAGGTCCCGGCGTCCTTTTCGATCCGCTGGAATGCCCGCCTGGGCGACTCGCCGGACCAAGCCCAGTACATGGTGAGCAGGGTGTGCCGGACGTCGCGGGAGAGCTCCTCTTCCGGCGTGTCGCGCTGCTGGAAGTACAGGATGTAGAAGAACGCCCGACCGGTCATGGCCTTGAAGATCTCGGTCATGGGCATCGCCGGGCGGGGGAAGAACGGGACGCTCAGGTTGGCCACCGCCCGAACCCGCTCGGGTGCCAACAGGGCGAGCGGCCACGTGAGGAGCGCGCCCCAGTCGTGCCCGACGAACACGGCCCGGTTCTCTCCGTACGCGTCGAGCAGGCCCGTCAGGTCGGCAGCGAGGTGCAGGATGTCGTACTCCTCGACCCCCTCC
>JBHELE010000271.1:0-10212 GCA_046263235.1 Actinomycetota bacterium | reverse complement strand
AGGCCGAACGAGGCCAGACCGAGGGGGCAGAGGAGGTCACCAGCCGAGGGTTCGGACGATCGGCCGATGGGACCGTCAGCGTCCGGGCCGGCTATCGCGACGCGACCCAGCCCATCCGCGACGCCTTCTCCGGGACCCGAGGGTGGTTCGAAGCGCTTCCCAGGGCTCTTCGGTACGTCGTCCTCGGCGTGGTGATCGGGGTGGCGGCGGCCGTCCCGTTCATCATGGACGCGACGCTCGGCTTCCAGTCCGAGTACTGGATGAACATCGTCACCAAGATCGGCATCGGCGCCCTGCTGGCGCTTGGTCTGAACGTGGTGGTGGGCTTCGCCGGCCTCCTCGACCTGGGCTACGTGGCGTTCTTTGCCGTGGGCGCGTACACGTACGCCATGCTGACCGGCGCGGCCCGGTACAGCGTCCTGATCCAGGAGCAGACCCCGCAGGCCACGGCCCTCGCCCAGCAGATCAAGCCCGAATGGCAGATGTACATGTGGCTGTTCTTCTTCGTCGCTCTGGCCGTGGCGCTCGTGGCCGGCGTCATCCTGGGAGCTCCCACGCTTCGCCTCCGCGGTGACTACCTGGCCATCGTCACGCTGGGGTTCGGGGAGATCGTTCGGATCGCCGCGAACAACCTGCACAGCGTGCTCGGGGGGCCCCGGGGCGTGTTCAACCTGCCCCATCCAGGGATCGAGATCGGGACGTTTCGATACGACTTCGGGATCATCCAGAACGCGCCGTACTACTGGCTGCTCCTAGGTGTCATCGTGATCTGGATCTTCCTGCTGAACCGCCTGAACCACTCCAAGGTCGGCCGGGCGTGGGCGGCGATCCGGGAGGACGAGCTGGCCGCGGCGGCCATGGGTGTCCCCACGGTGCGGATGAAGCTGTGGGCGTTCGCCATCGGCGCGGCGGTCGCATCGTTCGGCGGCGTGATCTACGCGAGCAAGTTCATCTTCATCAGCCCGGATTCGTTCAGGCTGTTCGGCGGGGACTTCGCCTCCGTGATCATCCTGGCCATGGTGGTGGTGGGGGGGATGGGCGGCATCGCGGGGCCCATCCTGGGTGCCGCGCTGATCATCTTCCTTCCCGAGAGGTTCCGGGTGGTGGGAGACGCCCGTTTCCTGATCTTCGGCCTGGCCCTGGTCATCGTCATGGTGCTCCGACCGCAGGGCCTGATCCCGAGTCGCCGACGGGCGGCCGAGCTGCGGGGCGGGGAGATCCGCGAGACCACCGTGTTCGAAGCCCAGCAGCACGGGGGTTCCTGATGGCCATCTTGGAGGCGAAGCAGGTCACGAAGGACTTCGGGGGGCTCCGGGCCCTGTCAGGTGTCGACCTGTCGATCGAGGACGGCCAGATCTTCAGTCTCATCGGCCCGAACGGCGCCGGCAAGACGACGTTCTTCAACGTGGCCACCGGTATTTATCCGCTCACCGACGGCGAGATCCTGTTCCGGGGCGAGGACCTGCTCCATCAGACTGCGGCCCTGCCCCTGCCCTTCCTGACCCGAACCACCCGCCCCTTCCAGATCACGCGGCGGGGGATCGGGCGAACGTTCCAGAACATTCGGCTGTTCCCCGACATGACGGCGGTGGAGAACATCCTGGTCGGCATCGACGCCCACAACCGCGCGGGGGTCGGACGGTCCATGCTCCGAACGCCGCGGCAACGGCGGGAGGAACGGGCCTCGCTCGACCGGGCGCAGGAGCTCCTGGAGTTCGTCGGGATCGTTCGGTACGCGAACGAGCTGGCCAAGAACCTCGCCTACGGCGACCAGCGCCGGTTGGAGATCGCCCGCGCCATGGGGACCCGCCCGACCCTCTTGCTGCTGGACGAACCGGCCGCGGGAATGAACCCTGCGGAAAAGGCCGAGCTGATGCGGCTGATCCAGAAGGTCCGGGACCAGGGCATCACCGTCCTGCTGATCGAGCACGACATGAAGGTCGTCATGGGTATCTCCGACTGGATCGCCGTGCTCGACTTCGGAGAGAAGATCGCCGAGGGACGGCCCGTGGACGTTCAGCGCAATCCGAGGGTCATCGAGGCCTACCTCGGCCGGGGCGCGGTGGGCCAGGACGGCGAGCTGGACGAGGGCGAGCCGGACGAGGCCGGAGCGACCTGACCGTGGCGCTGCTCGAGGTGTCCGGCGTCCACGTCCACTACGGCGGGATCGAGGCAGTGAAGGGCATCGATCTCACCGTGGACGAGGGAGAGATCGTCACCATGATCGGAGCCAACGGCGCGGGGAAGACCACGACCCTGAAGACGATCTCGGGCCTGAGGGCGCCCACCAGCGGCACCATCTCGTTCAAGGGTGAGCGTATCGACGGCAAGCCCGCCCACCGCATCACCGCTCTGGGGTTGGGGCATGCGCCCGAGGGGCGGCGGATCTTCGGCCGCATGACCGTCACCGAGAACCTGCAGATGGGCCTGTACGCCGCCCGCGGGAGCAAGGAGGGGCATCGCAAGGCCGAGCGGGAAGGCCTGGAGCGGGTGTTCAGCCTCTTTCCGATCCTGAAGGAGCGGCAGCGTCAGCTGGGCGGGACGCTTTCCGGCGGCCAGCAGCAGATGCTCGCCATCGGCCGGGCCCTCATGACACGGCCCGCCCTGCTCATGCTCGACGAGCCCTCGATGGGCCTGGCGCCGATGCTGGTCGAACGGATCTTCCACACCATCCGGGAGATCAACGAACAGGGCACGACGGTCCTGCTGATCGAACAGAACGCCCAGATGGCCCTCGGCGCGGCCCGGCGCGGGTATGTGATCGAATCTGGCGAGATCGTCCTGGAGGACCAGGCGGAGGAGCTGCTGGCCAACGACCAGGTGCGCAAGGCGTACCTGGGCGAGGAATGAAGGGGGATCGAGATGAGACGACGAATGATGGCCATCGCGACCCTGGCGGTCGTGGCCCTGGTGGCGGGGGCCTGCGGGGGTGCCGAGGAATCGCCTCCGGCGGCGACGCCGACCGGGACACCGTCCCCAACGTTCACCACGCTCCAGGACGGCACGCTCAGGGTGGCTTCGTGCCTCGACTACGCGCCGTTCGAGACGATCGAGAACGGTGAGGAGACCGGGTTCGACGTCGAGCTCACCGAGGAGGTCGCCAAGCGGTTGGGGCTCACGGTGCAGTGGGTGAAGACCGACTTTGAGGCGAGCTTCACGGCGCTGGCCGGCGATCAGTACGACATGATCGCGGCGGCCATCACGGCGACCGGCGATCTGGGAACCGAGCGGGACCAGATCGTGGATTTCTCGGACTTCTACTTCAACTCGCGGCAGTCGCTCGCCGTCAACACGACGAAGACGCCGGACATCGCCTCGACCGACGACCTCAAGTCCGGCGACACGGTCGGCGTCGGGAAGGGATTCACCGGCAAGGACTGGGCCGAGCAGAACCTCGCGCCCAAGGGCATCAAGCTCAGGGCCTACACCTCGATCACCGACGCGTTCCGGGATCTCGAGGCCGGCAACCTGACGGGCATCGTCAATGACGGGCCGTCGTCGGACGGCATCGTGAAGGATCTGTCGGCCGTGGAAGTGGTCGAGTATATCGACACGAACGAGAAGTACGCGTTCGCCTTCTCGCCGAGCAACCCGGGCCTGCGAGAGGCGTGGAACGAGCAGCTGGCGGACGTCATCGCCGACGGCACCTACACCACCATCTTCCAGAAGTGGTTCCCGGGGGCCACGGTGCCCGACGAGTTCGCCGCGCAGTAGGACAGGAGGACCGCAGAGGCCCGCGCTCGCCGTGCGAGCGCGGGCCTCTCCTTTGAGGGTGAGGAGGGTGACCATGTCCGCCGACGCCGCGATCGCCCAGGTCCAACCAGACGTGCGCGGGCCCACCGCACCGCTGCCGCTGGGACGCTCGTGGCCGGGGCGGGCAGCGTGGCCACGGTCGTCCTGGGGACGTTGGCGATCCAGGGGGGCTATGCGCTCTTCGGCGGCCCCCTCAGCGCGAGATGCGCCGCTGCGGCGACGGCCGGCGGGTTCGACCTTCGACCCGATATCGAGGGGGCTCTCGGTGTTTGCCACATCGTGGAGGGCCTCATCTCGAGCGGCGAGACGGCCGTCCTGGTGCTGGCGATGGCGTTGGGCACGGCCGCGCTCGTGGTCGGTGCCGTGACGTATCGCCGACTGGACACGCGCCGAAAGCGGCATCACGCGGTCACCGGCGCCATCCTCGGGTCGCAGGGCATCGCCCTCGCGCTGCTCCTGCTGTGGTTCCGGGCGGGACGACCGGACCGGTTCGCCTTTCACTTCCTCAACTTCGACCGCCTGAGTGGCTACGGGTCGGCCTTCGTCACCGGTGCGAAGAACACGATGCTCCTGGCGTTCGTCGGCGAGTTCGGCGGCGTGGTCCTCGGCCTCATCCTCGCGCTCATGGCCCTGTCGACACAGCGATCGGTACGGGCGCCGGCCCGCGTGTACATCAACTTCTTCCGGGGGACCCCGCTCGTCTGGCAGCTGTCTTTCTTCTATTTCGGGCTCTCGTTCGGCCTGGGTTTGCGTCTCGGGGCGCTGCGCAGCGCGATGATCGTGTTCATCCTGAACACCGCCGCGTACGCCGCTGAGGTGTTCCGGGCCGGGATTCAGTCGATCGAACGCGGCCAGCTCGAGGCGGCCCGGTCGCTCGGCATGGGGTACCTGCAGAGCATGCGGTATGCCATCGTTCCCCAGGCGGTTCGCAGGGTCATCCCTCCGCTGATGAACGAGTTCGTCATCCTGATCAAGGACACGTCCCTGATCCTGATCCTCGGACTCCTGCCCTCCGAATACGACCTCCTGAGTGTCGCCCGGGAGGGGTACTCGGATACCTTCAACGCGACGTTCTACGTGATGGCCGCGATCGGGTACCTGGTGGTGACGCTGCCCCTGATCCGGGCGGTGAACGTGGTGGAACACCGCTTGCGGAGCGGTCTAGTCGGCGTGAACGTGGGTCAGCAGTGACCGACCTCGCTCATGCCGCCCGTCCGTCGGGGCCGCTCAACGACGACGGGACGATCGTGCGGCTGGAATCGGTCCACAAGTGGTTCGGCAACCTGCACGTGTTGAAAGGGATCGACCTGCCCGTGCGTCCTCGCGAGGTCGTCGTGGTGATCGGGCCATCCGGGTCGGGCAAGTCGACGCTCCTTCGTTGCGTCAACGTTCTGGAGCTTCCCACGGAGGGCCGGGTGTGGTTCAGCGGACAGGACCTCACCGACGTGCGCACGAACGTCAACGAGGTCCGAACGCATATCGGGATCGTGTTCCAGGCCTACAACCTGTTTCCGCACAAGACCGCCTTGCAGAACATCACGCTCGGGCTGCAGAAGGTCCTGGGGATGCGGGCCGATGAGGCGAGGGGCCGGGCCCTGCAGGAGCTCCGTCACGTTGGGCTGGAGGCGAAGGCCGACGCGCACCCGGGCCATCTGTCGGGCGGGCAGCAGCAGCGCGTGGCCATCGCCAGGGCCCTGGCGATGCGCCCGAAGCTCATGCTGTTCGACGAGGTCACCAGCGCGCTCGACCCCGAGCTGGTGGGGGAGGTCCTGGAGGTCATCCGCCGGCTGGCCGAGGAGGGCATGACCATGATGGTCGTCACTCACGAGATGGGGTTCGCCCGGGAGGTCGGAACCCGTCTCGTGTTCATGGACGACGGCCGGATCGTGGAGGAGGGCGAGCCAAAGGCCGTGTTCGAGAGCCCGAAGCACGAGCGCACGAAGCAGTTCCTGTCGAAGGTCCTGTGACGAGTTCCCCGGCGGCCCTTCAGGTGGCCGGCGCGATGGTGAACTCGCCCCCCATTCCGACGTTCTGGTGGATCTTGCAGATCACCGGGTGGAACCCCGGGGACACGACGTCCCCGATGCGCGGCCATGACACGCGATCTCCCGGTTCCAGGTACACGCTCACCTTCGTCCCCACGACCGTGAAGTTGTGGCGGTACCGGCCGTCGTTTCGGACGGTCACGGGTTGGGCCGCGGAGATGACTCGGCGATCGGTCGGATGGATGTCGTGAAAGTGGTTGTCGATGGCCACGATCACGACCGGACCAACGGTGGAGTAGGGGCTGATGATGAGGGTGGGCTGCGGAGCGTCGGATGGTTCGGCGGTGGGCGCGCCGCAGCCGGCGGCGAGCAGGAGGAGGGGAGCGACCAACGCCAGGGGCGTTCGGGCCATTCGGCTAGAGGTACCGGCCGTCCGTTCGATCGGTATCCGGTTGCGTCGGCCCCGGCGCGGCGCCTGGTCCCGCGCTGGCCGACCGAGGCTGCAGGGCCCGCGCCGCGTGGAGCTGGATGGCCAGCTGCGTCCCCTGGAACAGCCCCTCGAGCCAGCCCAGGATCTCGGCGTGCGCCAGGGCCAGTTCCTCGAGCGTCCCGTCGCGGACCTCGGGGGTGAGCTCGTCGAGCTCGTGGAACAGTTTCCCGGGCAACGCCGCCCGCAGCTCAGCGGTGATCTGGTTGTGGACGTCGCGAAGGTGCTGGACGGCGGCCGGTTCCGGACGGATGCGTCGCGCCTCCTCGAGGACCTCCCGTGCGACCCCGGCGACGCGCAGCAGCCGTTGGGGATCGAGGAATTGCGACTCATCTGGGGCGCTAGGCCGGGGCGTGGGAGCTCCGGGCTGCGGCGTGGTCCCGTCCTGCTGATCGGTCACGGCCCGGACGATACCCGGTCGGCCGGAGGGAGACACCCTCGGAAAACATCGAGCGGGCCCGAGGAGCCTTTGGAGCCGCTCGCGCCTTCCCCATACGCGAGCGTTATCTACTCGGCACCCCGAACCCGCTCGAAAAGTGGCCCCGAGCGACCGTCCGACCGTCCGGTTGCGGACAGATCGTCCTGGGGCGGGCGGCCCACCATCTTCGTCGACTCTCGTCTTCGAAAACCGTGGAGCCCGCCTTCGGCGTCCCCGCCGCTCTCCCGTTGGCCTCGCGACCTCTCGGGACCGGGGCGAATACTAGGAACGGGTCCGTGCGAGTGTCAACCTGACTAAAATGATTGGCAGGCAATGCTTTTGATGGGTTTTCGCAGGTAGTCGCGACGTCGCATCCGCCTGAAAATCGACGAGAGTGACAAAGAAAGAGTGCCACCTCCCGTCCGCCCCTAGGAGAGCTGTTCGATCACCAGAACTGCCACCGGGGCCAGGGCCAGCGCGGGGAGGAGGTTCCCCACGCGGACCTCCCGGAGCCGCAGCAGTCGAAGCCCGATGGCGAGGATCAGCACCCCGCCCGTCGCGGTGATCGCCGCGATCGCTGGGCTCGAGGCGGGGTCGGGAATAGCCCCCGCCACCGCCGAGGCCGCCAACGACAATCCGCCCTGGTAGACCAGGATCGTGATGATCGAGAACCCGACTCCCCATCCCAACACGGACGCGAAGGCGAGCGCGGCGAAGCCGTCCAGCATGGCCTTGATGGCCAGCAGGGAGTAGTCGCCGGACAGGCCGTCGCGGATCGACCCGAGGATGGTCAGCGGGCCGACGCAGAACACCAGCGACGCCACCACGAAGGCCTCGGTGAACCGGCGGTCCCCGCGGGCGAACCGTCGCTTCAGGGCATCGCCGGCCCATGCCAGACCGTCTTCGACTCGGATGAGCTCGCCGATGATCCCGCCGAGCAAGACGCTTCCCAGGACCACCAGCACCGGGACGGCGCCGGCGGCGACGCCGTCGACGAGCGTCGCCAGCGGAGGACGGCTCACGCTCAGGGCGGAGTCGAGACCAACCAGGATCGTGATCAGTCCGAGCCCGTCCATGGCCGTCTCGCGGATCCGCTCGGGGAGCCGGTCGCGCAGCGACGCCCCGATGATCGTTCCGGCCAGGACCGTCCCGACGTTGATGAGCGTGCCGGTGAGATGAACCACTACGGCGACGGTGATGGATCGCGAACCGCCAGCGTGAGGCGGCTCACCGCGACCAGGCGATCCCGATCGTCGCGGACTCGCATGTCCCACACCGCGGTGGTTCGTCCGACGTGCAGCGGCTCGGCGGTGACCGTCACGTGGCCGTCGTGGACGGCGCGAAGATGGTTCACGTTGAGCTCGATCCCGGTGACGAGCTTTTCCGGTCCGACCGCGAACGCGGTCCCGATCGACGCCGCAGTCTCACAGAGCGCCGCGGTCGCTCCGCCGTGGAGAAGGCCGTACGGCTGAGTGTTCGGCGCCACCGGAATCCGCGCGACCACGCGTTGCCCAGAGAGCTCGACGTATTCCAGGCCGATGAGCTTGACCATCGTGCCGCCCTGACCCTCCCGGACCAGCCGATTGGCCACCTCCGCCGCTTCGCCCGGATCGGGCGCGGTCAGGGACTCGTTCCACTCCGCCATGCCGGGCGGATAGTACTTACTGAGTGGCGACCCGACCCGGCCCCGGGGCCTCCGCTCCGCCCGTCTCAGGACGCGGTGGACTGCGCGGCAGGCTTCGACACGGAGGTTGCCAGTCGCGTCGGACGGAAGTACAGGACCCCCACGATCAGCAAGTAGGCCGCCCACGCCGCGACCTCCAGCACCGACATCTCGTGGTGGTAGCCGAGCACCGCCTTGAGCAGGGCGCCCACCCCCCGGTCGTCGTTCAGCGTGGCCTCGAGGTCGAAGGCGTGCTGCGTCAGGAACTGCAGGTATCCGGCCTCCTGCAACTCGTGGATCCCGAAGGCGAGAAGTCCGGCCGCCACTACCAGGATCAGGGCGCCCGTGACCCGGAAGAACGTCCGCAGGTTCAGGCGCACGCTGCCCCGGTACAGGACGAACCCGATCGCCGCCGCCACGGCCAGCCCCAGGGCCGCGCCGAGGAAGAACAACAGCGTTTCGCCCGTCGCCTTTTCCGCCCCGAACAGGAACAGGGCCGTTTCGATCCCCTCCCTGAGGACCATGACGAAGGCGAGACCGGCCAGCGCCAGGCCGCCTCCGGTCAGTGCGGAATCCACTTTCTCCTGGATCTCCGATCGAATCCGCGCGGCCTGCCGCCGCATCCAGAACACCATCCAGGTCAGCACCCCGACCGCGAGCAGGCTGATCAGGCCCTCGAAGATCTCCTCCGCCCTGCCTTCGAACTCCCCGGCCACGGCGAAGATCACCGCCCCGACGGCAGCGCTGACGGTCACGGCGCCGAGGGTTCCCAACCACACGAGCGCGTTCCGGTCCGTCCGGCCGAGCTGCCGGAGGTACGCCAGGATGATCGAGACGATCAGGGCCGCCTCGAGACCTTCGCGCAGGGTGACGATGAATGCTGCTCCCACGGTCGGCCTCCTCGGTCGACGAGACAAATATTGTTAGGCTTGCCTCACAGATGATGTTTGGCCTGGCGATTGAATCCTATGGAACAGATCGGATTCGCGTCAACGCGGGTTCGGGATCACGGGCTCACAGCACCCGCACCCACAGGTTGTCTGTGAGGTTCGCTCCCAGGCCGACCCGCCGACCGCCGACCTCCAACGTTTGGGTGCCGTCGGGAGCGACATCGATCACGGAGATGGCCGCGCCGGGCATCAGTCCGTTGTCCTCGAAGTACCGCATGACGCCGAGGTCGAGCTCGAGATCCTCGGTGAGCCGCTCCAGGATCACGCGCTCTCCGGGGCGGCACTCCTTCAACGGCTGGAGCGACGAGTGGTCGACCGTGTGTCTCGACCCCGGGATCGGGTTTCCGTGCGGACAGGTCCCCGGGTCGTCCAACAGGTCGACGATGCGCGCCTCGACGTCTTCCGAGATGACCTTCTCCCACGCCTCGGCCTCCTGGTGCGCCTTGTGCCACGGGAGGCCGATCACGTTGATCAGGAAACGCTCGGCGAGGCGGTGACGCCGGACGATCTTCGTGGCGGCTTCGCGACCGGCCGTCGTGAAGCGCAGCTCCCGTCCGTCGAGCCGAACCAGGCTGTCCCGTCGGAGCCGCTTCACGGCCTCCGAAACCGACGCCGGGCTGACGCCCAACCACCGCGCCACCGACGCCTGGACGGTCGGGATTCCCTCCTCGGCCATCTCGTAGATCGCGGCGAGATAGTCCTGGGACGCGACAGGGGCAAGGCCCGTCATTGCCCGAGTCTACAATCGCTCCCGGTGGCCACCGACGCGCGCTCCGGATCCGAACCGCGGCCGAAGCGACTGTTCCTCTTGGACGGGCACAGCCTGTCCTACCGGGCCTTCTTCGCCCTCCCCACGGATATGGCCACGGCGTCGGGCCAGGTCACCAACGCGGTGTACGGCTTCACCTCGATGCTCATCAACCTGCTGAAGGACCACGCCCCCGACGCCATCGCGG
>JBHELE010000270.1:0-2917 GCA_046263235.1 Actinomycetota bacterium | reverse complement strand
GGACCTGGATGCCGGCGTCCTCGAGGACCTTTCGGACCTGCTGCTCCTGGTCGCCGTGGTAGTCGTGGTTGCCGAGGACCGCGACGATGGGGACCGGAAAGTCCCGCAGCTCGTCGGCGAGAACCGCGGCCTCGTCCGGCTCGCCGTGGCGGGTAAGCTCGCCGGTGAGCAGGAACACGTCGGCCCGGCCCGGCAGATGCTCGAGGTGGCTCCGGAGCATCCCGGCCGAATCGGTGCCGAAGTGCACGTCACCGGTCGCGGCGATCCGGATCAGAGGCGCTCCACCTCCTCGTCCTCGGGGAACGTCGGCGCGGTCGTCTGATTCTGCACGTCGAGCTCGGGGACGACCTCCCGAACCACCTCCGTCACGGCGCGCTGGACCTCCTCCGTCGGGACCGTTCCGGCGACGAAGGCCTTGCCGGCGCGGATGGTGACCTGGAGCTCCAGCTCGCCGACCCGTGGATCGTGGGCCAGGGCCTCCCTCACGCGCTGGACCTGGTAGTGCGGCGGCTCCGGCTGGGCGTTTGGATCTTTCATCGGTTCACGCTCCGTACACGATCTCGTAGAGCTGCTGGATGGCGCTGTTGGGAACGGGCAGGTCTTCTGACTGCGCGTAGATGAGGAACGCGAGGATCCTTCGAGGCCCGTGGCGGGCCCGACGGAGCACGTAGTTCCAGTCCATGTCGGAGTGAGCCAGCAGGTCCAGCGCGTCGTACCAGTAGTGCGTGTCGCGGCCGTGGGCCAGCGCCTTCGTCACCATCAGGTCTTCGGGCGACACGATTCGCAGCCGCTGCCGCTTGAACTCGCCGACCGTGGTCCGGCTGATCATCTCCTCGTCCAGGAAGATGTCGCCTTCCGAACGAAAGATGATGTCCACCAGCACGTCGTTCTTCGTGGCCTTCATGAGCCACGACGGATCGTGGACCTTGGTGGCGAAGCCCCGGCCCTCCAGGACCTCGACCACCCGCTCGGCGTCCTGGGGTCGCACGAAGAAGTCGATGTCGTTGGTGCTGCTGGGCGGACCGAGCAGGATCGAGGCGAGCCCCCCGATGAACGCGTAGGGAATCCCGGCGTCCTCGATGGCCTCGACGGCCTCGCCGAGCACGTCCAACAGCACGTCCTCGTCGACGGAGTCGCGCTTTTCGAAGGCGTCCACTTCGGTGAGCTGCTCGGCCTTGGTCTGCTCGCCCATGCGATTGGGCTATGCCCGGTTCGGCGGCACAGAAACCTTGGGCCCGGACCGCTCAGGCGGCCCGGTTCCTCCGGCGAGCCTCGGCTGCAAGCCTGCGCTGGAGCAGTGCGAGGATCGCCGCTTCCTCGGGCTGGAGCCCGCGGGATCTCTTCGACTCGCTGGCCGCGCGCTGCCGCAGCGCCTCGATCATCGATCCGTCCGTGTATGCCTCCAGGATCGCCGGATGGACGTAGCACTTGCGGCACACCGCCGGCGTGTTCCCGAGCCGCTCGGCGACTCGCTCGATCCCGCGAACGATGTTTCGTTTCGCCTGGGCCTCGGAGTCGAACTCCTCCAGCTCCTGCAGGGCCAGCGCGGCAGCCAACGTGCCCGCCCACGTTCGGAAGTCCTTGGCCGTGAACTCCTGCCCGCTGATCTCGCGAAGGTAGTCGTTGACGTCGGCCGAGCCGATGTCCTGGACTTGGCCCTCGTCGTCGACGTACTGGAACAGCTGCTGCCCTGGGAGGTCCTGCGAGTCCTTCACGATTTTCGCCAGGCGGCGGTCGCGCACGCTGACCCGATGCTGTCGGCCGCCCTTCCCCCGAAACCGAAACTCGATGTCGGCGCCGTCCACCTGGGCGTGACGGTCGAGGAGGGTGGTCAGGCCGTACGAGTTGTTCTCGCGCGCGTACTCCTCGTTGCCGACGCGGATCAGCGTCGACTCGAGCAGCCGGATGATCGCCGCGAGAACCCGTTCGCGAGGCAGGCCGGGGTTCGCCAGATCGCGTTCGACCCGCCTCCGGATCGCCGGCAGCGACTTCCCGAAGGCGACCAACCGGTCGTACTTGTTGGCGTCCCGGACCTCGCGCCACTTCGGGTGATAGCGGTACTGCTTGCGGCCGCGGGCGTCGCGCCCGGTCGCCTGGAGGTGGCCCCGCGGGTTCGGGCAGATCCACACGTCGGTCCACGCCGGTGGGATGGCGAGGGCCCGGATGCTGGCGAGCGTTTCGGGGTCGCGAACGCGCCGGCCATCCGGGTCGACGTACGCGAAGCCCTTCCCCGAACGCTTCCGGGTGATCCCCGGTGCGTCGTCGGTGGTGTACCGGAGCCCCGCCTCCCTCGCCGATTCCTCGGGGGGAGCGGGCGGGGCCACTGCTTCCGCTGCGCTGGTCATCGCGGCCAGCTTCTACCCAATCCTGTCGGTCTTGCTCCTCGGCCCGTGGTCCCTGTTTGACGAACGGATGACGAGCCGTGCGGGAGAATCGGCGTCATGGACGACCCGCCGGATCGCGACCGAATGAGCCGCGCCCTGCAGGAAGCCCGCCGGTGCCTTTCGTGGGGGGATGTGCCAATCGGTGCCGTGGTCATTCACGACGGACGCGTCATCGGCGCGGCCGGGAACCAACGGGAGCGCCTCGGTGACCCGACGGCGCACGCCGAGATCCTGGCGCTTCGGCAGGCCGCCGAGGAGGTCGGGGGGTGGCGCCTCGACGGCTGCACGATCTACGTCACGCTCGAGCCCTGCGCGATGTGCGCGGGGGCCATGGTCCTGGCCCGCGTCGATCGGCTCGTGTTCGGCGCTGCAGACCCGAAAGCCGGCTTCGCCGGCTCGCTGGGTGACCTGGTCCGAGATCCCAGGCTGAATCACCGGCTCGACGTCACGTCGGGTGTCGAAGCGGAAGCCGCGTCGGACCTCCTGCGGGCCTTTTTCGCCGGCCGGCGCCGGGCGTCGATTCAGTAGACTTG
>JBHELE010000269.1:0-5035 GCA_046263235.1 Actinomycetota bacterium | reverse complement strand
ACGATGGACCGGGCCATGGACGAGGGATTCGAGCTCGTGGCCATGGCGAGAGCGCTCCTGCGAGAGCCGGACCTGGTCCGGAAGTTCGAAAGCGGAGCGTCGCGAGAAGCTCTCTGTATCCCCTGCAACAAGTGCGTGACGGAGATGAATCGAAACGGCACTCGGTGCGTGTTCGTCCCCGAGAACGAATGGGTCTAGCGGCCGCGGAACCGGGGGTCCCGGCCTTCGGCCTTCGCCGCCTTGAGCTCGGCGAAATCCTCGGATCCGAATAGCAGCGATTGGGCCACCAGCTCCTCGTGCATGCCGCGCTCCACGGCGGACGTCGCGAGCGACGCCAACACCCCTCGAGCGAATCTCACCGCGAGCGGTGAACGCGAAGCGATCTCCTCGGCGACCTCGAGCGCGACCGAATCGAGCTCCTCGTCGGCCACGACGCGCGACACGATTCCATGGCGCAACGCCTCCGGCGCGTCGATGACGCGGCCGGTCAGGGCGAGATCGGCGGCAACGCCGTGGCCGGCCATCTGGAACAGCCGGGCCACTCCCCCGGAGTCGGGGATCACGCCGTGCTGCACCTCCGGCAGGCCCATGCGCGCGCCCTCGGCGGCGATCCGCAGGTCGCAGAGCAGCGCCCGTTCGAAGGATCCTCCGAGCACCCACCCCTTGAGCGCGACGACGATCGGGACGGGGAACGTGTACAACAAGCGGGTTCGAGCGTGGCCCTCGGCGATGAAGTCGTAGTCGCTCTGGCCCTTCGTCCTCCGGCCCAGCTCCGCGGTATCCCTCCCGGAGGAGAACGACCGGCCTTCTCCTCGCCACACGACCGCCCGCACATCGTCGCGCCCCGCCAGCGACGCCAACGCGTTGAAGAAGGCCGCGTCCATCTCGTCGTTGAACGCGTTGTGCCGGTCCGGGCGGTTGAGCGACACCACGGCCACGGCGCCCTCGGTCGAGACCGTGACGGTGCCGCTCGACGTCACGGGGCGAACCGCTGGCGAAGCTCGTTCTTCACGACCTTCCCGGCGGGGTTTCGCGGCAGCGCGTCGACCAGCTCGAGACGCTCGGGCACCGCCTGGACGCGGAGGCGCTTCTCCCGCAGGAACGCGGCCATCTCGTCGAGCGCCATCGGCTCGAGTCCATCGGCCGAGACCACGACGGCGCACGCCATCTCACCCCGTTCGGCGTCGGGGAGGCCGATCACCGCCACGTCGGCCACCTTCTCGTGCTGGAACAGGAGGTCCTCGACCTCCTTCGCGCTGATGTTCTCGCCCTTCCGGATGATGATGTCCTTGACCCGGCCGGTGATCGTGACGTTGCCCTCGGCGTCGAGCTTCCCGAGATCGCCGGTGCGGAAGTACCCCTCCTCGTCGAACGCCTCGATGTCCAACTCGGAATCCAGGTACCCCTTCATCAGCTGGGGAGCCTTAGCCCGGATCTCGCCCTCCTCGTCGGCACCGGCGACCTTGCCGTCGAGCGTCACCAGCCTCAGTTCGACTCCGGGCATGGCGTGCCCCTCGGTGTTGGCGAGAACCTCGTCTCCGTCCTCGACGCTGGCCATGGTGAGGATGGGCGCCTCCGTCAACCCGTAGCCGCTGACGATCCCCGCGCCACCGATCTCCCGTTTCAAATCGTGGTGGAGTTGGGGCGGCTTCGGGGCCCCCCCGCCCGGATAGCACCGCACGTTGGGGAACAGCTTCTTGTCGCGATGCTCCCGGGCGTATTTCAGGTAGCCCATGTGGAAGTACGTCCCGGACCCGGCGACCGTGACGTCCTCGCGATCCAGGAACTCCGTGGTCCGAACGGGATCGAACGCCTCGTCGATGAGGTTCACGAACCCCACGAGCAGGCTCGAGAACAGCCACACGATGCCCCCGATGTGCGTGAACGGAAAGCACAGCGCGTTCCGGTCCTCTGGGACCATGGCCAGTCGCTCGCACATGCCGCGGGCGATGGCCATGATCGTGGCGTCGGTGTGCTGCGCACCCTTCGGGTCGGCGGTCGTGCCGCTCGTATAGAACAGCCAGCGGACGGGCGCGTCCTCGGGACGGCTGACGGCCGGCGGAGCCGGTGGCAGCGCCGAGGGGTCGCCGGTGGGAAGGTCCTTGTCGGCGACCAACACGCCGAGACCCTCGACGCCGTCGGCGATCGCCCGGGCCATCCCTTCGTAGTCGAACTCCCGCCAGGTGGACGGAACGATCAGCAATCTCGGCGCCGCCTGCCGGGCGATGAACCCGACCTCGCGGTCCCGGTAGATGGGAATGATGGGGTTCTGGGTCGCGGACAGCCGGGACAGGGCCGCCACCAGGATCATGGATTCGATCCACGTTGGGAGCTGCCAGGACACGACAGTCCCCTCTGTCACCTCTCGCTCCATGAGCCCGGCGGCGGTCTGCTCGCCTCGGTCTCGGAGCTCGGCGAAGGTCAGCCGCCGGCCGTTCTCATCGATCGCCGTGGGCGCATCCGGGGTCGCCTCGGCTCGTCGTTCGATGAGCTCCCACAGGCCGTTCGCTTCGAGCATCGGATCTCCGCGCACCGAAATCTGACGGACCGTCACATCATAGGGACGCCGCGACGGCCTCCGCTAGCTCGTCGCTCTGGCCGAACACCGCGGCGAGGCCGGCGGCGCGCTTCAGGTACAGATGCACGTCCACCTCCCACGTGTAGCCCATGCCGCCGTGGACCTGCAGCGCCGCCTTGGCATTGGCGACGGCGGCGTCGTTCGCCAGGAGCTTCGCCGCCGCGGCGGCCCGCCAGGCGTCGCCCACCGAAGGGTCGTCGATCGTGCACGCCGCCGCGTACACGGCGGCCCGAGCCACTTCGGCCCGCACCAGCATGTCGGCCAGGATGTGCTTGATCGCCTGGAACGAACCGATCGGACGTCCGAACTGCCGTCGTTCCTTCGCGTACGCGACCGCCGTCTCCGTGACGCCCGACGCGAGGCCGATGAGCTGGGCCGCGGCCAGGACGCTTCCGGCCGCCCACCACCTGGCGGCCACCGGGTGACGGGCCAGGCGCTCCCCGCGCGGCATCTCCGAGGTCTGGTGCAGCGGGGTGAGTGGATCGAGCGGCCGGGTCACGGCCGACGCGGTCACGCTGCTCGCATCCGTCCTCCAGATGCCATCGTGGTCGATGGTGAGAACGTCGTCGAGGTGATCGAGATACGCGATCAGCGTGGTGTGGCCGGCGCGCGCCGCGAACCCCACCACGCGCTGGCCGGTGGCCACACCCTCGAGCAGTCCGGCCGCGAGGTGCGACGCGATGAGCGGTCCCGGCACGACCGCCCGGCCGAGCTCCTCGAACGCCAACGCGGCCTCGGTCATGCCGAGCCCGAGCCCTCCCTTTCCCTCCGGGAGCCGAATCGAGAACACGCCTGCCTCGCCCAGGGCCCGCCACCCGTCGCGGTCGAATCCGCCGTGGGGTTCGAGCGCGCGGATGCGGTCGATCGGGAAGCGCTTTCGACAGAGGTCGCGGATGGCGTCCTGCAGCGCGCGGTCGTCGCCATCGAGATCGAAGTTCATGCCGACGGCTCCTTGGGAAGCCCCAGGATGCGTTCGGCCACGATGTTGCGTTGGACCTGCGAGGTCCCGGCCGCGATCGAGATCGACATCGCGTAGAACCACCCCCGGACGTGCTCGCCGCCGGGAAGGCCCGCCAGGTCCTCGAAGCTCATGCCGGCCCGCCCCAGGAGCCGCATGGCCAGGTCGCCCAGGCGATGACGCACCTCCGAGTAGTGGAGCTTCGACACCGAGACCCCGCCGCCCGGCGGGGAACCGGTTCGTTCCGCCTGGGTGACGTTTCGCTTCGTCAGCGCCCACAGCGCGTCGACATCCGCCGCCAGGTGTCCGATCTCCCGTCGAAGGCCCGGGTCGTCCCACGCCGTTCCGTCGCCCCGCCCGGATCGCCTCGCCACGTCGACCAGGCTCCGGAGGAGGCGCTGGGTCTGGGCGAGCTCGCCGACGAAGGCGGTCCCACGCTCGAAGCTGAACGTGACCATGGCCACACGCCACCCGTCGTTTTCCGGGCCGACGCGGTTCTCGACCGGCACCCGGACGTCGCTCAGGAAGACCTCGCTGAACTCCGACGAGCCGACGATGGTACGAAGGGGCCGCACCTCGATCCCCGGGCTGTCCATCGGCAAGATCAGCCAGGTGATCCCCTTGTGCTTCGGCACGTCGGGGTCCGTCCGGACGAGCAGCTCGCAGAGATCGGCGACCTGGGCGAACGACGTCCAGATCTTCTGTCCGTTCACCACGTAGTGGTCGCCGTCGCGGACCGCCCGCGTTTGCAGCGCGGCGAGATCGGATCCGGCCCCGGGCTCGGAGAATCCCTGGCACCACACGTCCTCGCCCCGCAGGATGGGCGGCAGGTAGCGCTCGCGTTGCTCCGGCGTTCCCTCGGAGATGATCGTGGGACCGGCGTGCAGGGATCCGACGAAGTTCACCCCCACGTACGGAGCGCCGGCGGCCTCGGCCTCCTCCAGGAAGATCAGGTGCTCGGTGGGCGTGGCGCCACGGCCGCCGACCTCGGTCGGCCAGTCGATCCCGGCGTACCCGGCCTCGTACAGCCGTCGCTGCCACGCGGTGTCGAACGCCCGCCGTCCCGCCCAGTCGTCATCGTCGGGCCGCGGTGGAAGCGTGGGGACCGTCTCGTCGAGCCAGGTCCGGACCTCATCACGAAACCGCTGTTCGGATTGGGAATACCGCAGGTCCACGGGCGCTACCAGAGCTGGTCGGTATAGGTGTCCGTGCCCGGGATCGTCGGGATGAACGGCGACGCCCACACGACGGTGGCCTTCCCGGTATCACCGATGGCCTGCTCGACCCGGCCGAACTCGGCGGTCCAGACGTCCGCCGGATCCCGGTCGAGGAAGTACAGCTGGAGGATCCGGCGATCGTCCTCAGCGACGCGCGGGACGTCGGCGGGCGCGTCATCGGGAATCGGAACCGGCGTGAACTGCAGGCACATCGCGGCAGACGAGCCGGCCAACGCCCCCGGAAGGTAGGAGTCGCCGAGCCACTCTCCGACGGTGTCGCGG
>JBHELE010000268.1:0-5306 GCA_046263235.1 Actinomycetota bacterium | reverse complement strand
GGCCAGCTGCTCGCGGTCATGCTGTCCAACTCCGGCGGCGCGTGGGACAACGCCAAGAAGCTGGTCGAGGAGGGCCACTACGGCGGTAAGGGCGGCGAGCCCCACAAGGCCACGGTCATCGGCGACACCGTGGGGGACCCGTTCAAGGACACGGCCGGCCCGGCGCTGAACCCGCTGATCAAGGTGATGAACCTGGTGGCGCTGCTGATCGCCCCGCTGGTGGTGAAGTACGCCGGCGGCGGTGCCGGGAACACGGCGCTCCGCATCGCCGTGGCCACGGTCGCCGTGCTGATCCTGGGCGGGATGATCTGGTACTCGAAGTCGCGAAAGTCCGAGCTCCTGCTCGGGGCCGACCAGTACGAGGCCGCGCCCGAAGCGCACGAGGCCGCCGAGATAGCGCGGAAGGCGGTCAAGGAGCCCACCCCCTAGGGCCGCGGCGAGGGCTCCGCCGATGGGCGCGTTCCGGCGGTTCCTTCGCCGCATGACCGAATCCGATGAGGACCGTCTGGCGGGCGAGCTCCGGACGTGGGCGGCCACCGTCGACGGGACGGTTCGAATCGCGGACGCCCCCACCCGGACGCGCGTCAAGATCGCCGGGGTGGTCCGGCGCATCACCGTGCGTCCGGTCGAGGGATTCGAGGCGCTCGAAGCGGTGGTCTACGACGGGACCGGCGAGCTCTCCGCGGTGTGGCTGGGGCGGCGTTCGATCCCCGGCTTGCTGCTCGGATCGCGGCTCATCCTGGAGGGCGTGATCGGTCGGGAGCGAACCCGGTTGAGAGTCGTCAATCCGGAGTTCGAATTCCGGACGTAGTCACTCACTCCAGGGCCGCGCGGAGCTCCTCTTCGACCTCCGGGCGCGAGATCGCCATGATCTCGTCCCCCTCGGCCAGGACGGTCTCCGGTTGCGGGATCACCACGTGCTCCTCGCGGATGATGGCCACGATGGCCGAGTCCACGGGTAGACGAAGCTCGTACATGGGCCTGCCGACGACCTTCGAGCCCGGGTTCAACGTCAGCTCGACGAGCGTGACCTTGCCCCGTTCGAGCTTGAGCAACCGGACGATGTCGCCGACCGTGACGGCCTCCTCGACCAGCGCCGTGAGGATGTGGGGCGGGCTCACCGCGGCGTCGACCCCCCACTGCTCGGTGAACATCCATTCGTTCTCCGAGTGGTTGACCCGCGCCAGGACTCTGGGGACCGCGAACTCCTGCTTCGCCAAGAGCGAGCTGACCAGGTTGTCCTCGTCGTCGCCGGTGGCGGCCACCAGGACCTCGGCCTCCCCCAGCTTCGCCTCCTCCAGGACGTAGGGCTCGCACGCGTCGCCCAGGAGCACGTTGACGCTCTCCGGGACCTCCATGGCGGCGGCCGTGGCAGCTTGCTTGTCCTGCTCGATGAGGGTGACGTCGTGACCCCGCTCGGCGAGGTCGGTGGCGAGGTGCCGCCCCACCTTTCCGGCTCCGCTGATCACGACCTTCATGCGGCGCTCCTACTCGGCCAACGGCTGCAACAGCGTGTCCAGCTGATCGACCGCGTCCTGCGTCACGACGAAATGGGCGATGTCGTCCTGCTGGAACGTGCTGTTGTCGACGGGGATGAACCCGGTGCCGCCCCGATCGACGCCAGCCACCTGGATGGCGCCGGGGGCCTCGACCGAGGAGATGGGCGCCCCGACGAGATGATCCGGAACGCCTTTCTGGAGGTGCAGGAGCGTGCCGCCGGCGAAGCTCTCCTTGAGCTCCTCCTTTCCGTGGAAGAGCAGGAACTCGATCTGCTGCGCGGCCCACCGTGCCGACGCGACGGTCGGGATGTTCAGCCGTTCGTAGATCTCGGCCCGGCGAGGGTCGTAGATGCGGGCGATGACCTTCTTCACGTGGTAGTGCTCGCGGGCGATTCGGGCCGACACGATGTTCGAGTTGTCGCCGTTCGACACCGCCACGAACGCGCCGTCCTCGGCGGCCAGCTTGATACCGGCCTCCACGAGGACGTCGCGGTCGAACCCGATTCCCACGACGGTCTGGGCCTCGAAGCCGGGAGGCAGACGGTCGAACGCCTCCGGCCGCTTGTCGATGACGGCGACGCTGTGGCCCCTCTTGGTGAGCTGAATGGACAGAGCCGATCCGACTCGCCCGCATCCGAGGATCACGACATGCACGGCGGCAAGACTAGCGTGACCGTGGCATTCGGGCAGACCAGCGATGCTGCGGACGGCCGTGGAAGGATTGTTGACAGGGGCGTTCGAGGCGCAAGCTGGATCCATCGAGGAGCGGACCGAATGCGAAGCGGGGTGCGGCGATGGATGGGCCGGTTGGCCGGGGTGGCCGGGCCGCTGGCGGCGACGGGAGTGGGGCTGCTGGCCGACTTCGCGGGGGTGGCCGCCGCGTCCGTCTACATGGTCACCGTCGTTGTGGCCGCCGCCGCGGGAGGCTGGTGGAGCGGACTCGTCGCGTCTGGACTGTCGTTCCTGGGGCTGAACTTCTTCTTCACGGAACCGCGTCACACCCTTTCGGTCGGCAAGGTCGAGGATCTGGTAGCCCTCTTCTTCTTCCTGGCGGTAACGCTGATCGTCGGAGGCCTGTTCGCCCGCATCGTGGCCGAGCGAGCCCGGGCAGAGCGACGTGAGCAGGAGAGTGTTCTGTTGAATCGGTTCACCGCATCCCTGCTGTCGGGACGATCCACCCGGAGCGTCCTTCAAGAGATCGCTCGTACCGCGGTGGACCGGTTGTCGCTGTCGCGGTGCGAGATCGACCTCGATGGTGTCGAGCGGGTGACGGTACACGGACCCCACCCCGCGGCCACGGAGGAGGTCGTCATCCCGGTTGAAGCTGGGAAGGTTCGGTTCGGGACGATCTCCATCTTGCCCGGCGCAGGGTCCGCACTCGAGGAGCCGGATCGCCGATTCCTGAGCGCTCTGGCTGCTCAGGTCGGGGTGGCCCTGGAGCGGGCCAGACTCGATTCAGCGGCCCGCGACGCCCGGACCGACGCCGAGGTGAGCCAGGTCCGAGCCGCCCTGTTCTCGTCGGTGACCCACGACCTCCGAACGCCCCTGGCCTCGATCAAGGCCGGCGTGACCAGCCTCCTCGACAGCTGGATGCAGCACGACGAATCGCAACGGAGCGAGCTTCTGCAGACGATGCTCGAGGAGACCGACCGTCTCAACCGCCTGGTCGGAAACCTTCTCAACCTGGCGCGAGCTCGGTCGGGAGGGCTTTCGCTGGAAAAGGAACTGACTCCGTTCGAAGACATCATCGAGGGCGTGCTGACGCGGATGCGGGCACCCTTGTCCGCCTTCGAGGTGAGGACCATGATCCGGCCGGACCTTCCTGCGATCTGGGTCGACCCGATGCAGATGGACCAGGCCCTGACCAACATCCTCGAGAACGCGCTCGGACACTCGGCTCCCGGCGGTGAGATCGTGGTGGCGGTGGCTCCGTGGGAGGGCGGGATCCAGGTTCGGATCTCGGATCGGGGCCGCGGGGTCTCGCCCGAGGAACGCGATCGCGTGTTCGAACCTTTCTACCGAGGCCAGGGAGATCGGTCCCGAGCCGGCACCGGACTCGGGCTGGCCATCGCCCGAGCCGTGATCGTGGCCCACGGCGGCCGAATCCGCATCGAGGACACTCCGGGCCACGGCGCCACCGTGGTGATCGAACTGCCGGTGGGCCGACCCGAGGCCTCGGCGGCGGCGCTGGGGTGAGCAGGGTCCTCGTCATCGACGACGAGCGGCAGATCCTGCGCGCACTCAGGGCGGGTCTGTCGGCCCACGGCTACGACGTCACCACCGCCGACACGGGAGAGGCTGGCCTCGACTCGGTGGCCGTCGCCCCGCCGGACTGCGTCATCCTGGATCTCGGCCTCCCGGACGTCGACGGCACCGAGGTCATCCGGCGGCTGCGCGGTTGGTCGGACGTCCCGGTCATCGTCCTCAGTGTTCGAGACGCCGGGTCCGCCAAGGTCGAGGCGTTGGACGCGGGGGCGGACGACTACGTCAACAAGCCGTTCGCCATGGACGAGCTGCTGGCCAGGATGCGGGCCACCCTCCGCCGCGTGAAGCCAGCGGAGCCCTCTCCACCGGTCCTGCGATTCGGGGAACTCGAGGTCGATCTGGAGCGTGCCCTGGTGCGGCGGAGCGGCGAGCCCGTGCACCTGACGCCGACCGAGTACGCCCTCCTTCAGCAGTTCGTCACCAACCCCGGCAAGCTGCTGACCCACGGCTGGTTGCTCCGGCGGGTCTGGGGCCACGGATATGCTGAGGAGAGCCACTACCTTCGCATCTACGTACGGCAGCTCAGGCAGAAGATCGGAGACGAGGCGGGGGCTCCCAGGTTCATCGCCACCGAGCCCGGGATGGGCTACCGGTGGCTCCTCGAGCCCGGCGACGACCGCCGAGTCGACGCCGCACACTGAGGCGCCCCGGACCCCATCCTCGCTGATCCGGAGGATTTACGGATTCTTTATGACCCGTCCGCCCATGCATACGCCCCGTTGACGGCGTCGCGAGGAAACTTGCTGCATGGATCACATCTCCCTCGCCGGCCTGGCGGTATTCCTTTCGGGACTGGCGGTCGGGCTCGTCATCGGTTTCGCCTTGGCCCCGGTGGTTCGGCTGTGGATCGCGTGGCACGAGTGGCGGGACGCCTCGAGCCAGGCCCGCTCCACAGAGGCGTCGCTGAAACGAGAGGCCGAGGGCCCGTGGGATCCGGTCGGGGCTCGCCGCCCGTCCATGCGGCCGCCGAAGCTTCATCCGGACCCTCGGTAGCCCATGGCCATCGCGGTCAAGCGTCTCCTGCTCGGCCGGGCCCTGGCCAGCCACAAGCTCGAGCATCAGCTCTTGCCGAAGACCCTGGCCCTTCCGGTGTTCGCCTCGGACCCGCTCTCGTCCAACGCGTACGCCACCGAGGAGATGATGTTGGTCCTGGTCCTGGCGGGAGCCGGGGCGCTCGTCTACCGGATACCGATCGCCCTCGCCATCGCGGCCGTGCTCATCATCGTGATCGTTTCGTACCGGCAGACGGTCCGCGCCTATCCGCGTGGCGGCGGCTCCTACATCGTGGCACACGAGAATCTCGGGACCATCCCGGGGCTGACCGCAGCGGCGGCCGTGCTGATCGACTACGTCTTGACGGTGGCGGTCTCCATCGTGGCCGGAGTGCTGGCCATCACATCCGCCGCCCCGTGGCTGGCGGATCACAAGGTGGCCCTGTCCGTCGGCTTCGTGGCCCTCCTGACCGTCGCGAACCTGCGCGGGGTGAAGGAGGCGGGCACCCTGTTCGCCGTGCCCACGTACGGGTTCGTGGCGATGGTGTTC
>JBHELE010000267.1:0-2685 GCA_046263235.1 Actinomycetota bacterium | reverse complement strand
GAGCATCACGGGCGGCGCCGACGGGGAGCCGTTCCGCTCGAAGTAGATGCGGCAGCCGTCGGGTCGTTCGGCGTACGCCACCGGAGATTCAGCCGCGGGTCGGTCCCGATCGGCCCGATACCGTGACGTCGGGCCGCGGCGCGAACGTCTCGAAGATGGCCTCGTGGTTCTCCCGGATGCGTTCCTCGCCCGGCCCGATCCACGCGCCGCCGATGATCACGCGATCGACGATGCCCTCGTACTCCGCCAGCCGTTGCCGGCACTCCTCCGCCGTGCCGGCGATCGCGAGGTCGTCGACCGTCGGCTCCGCGATCGTCGCCATCTCGCCGAAGTCCCCCTTCGCGAAGGCGCGGCGAAGCGGTTCCACGATGTCCTCGAACCCGTGCCGGGCGAGGACCGGCCGATACGTTCGCGTGGTGGCGTAGAACCCCACCTGAAACGCCGCCTCCCGGCGGGCGATCGCGGGGTCGTCGGCGATCTGCATGATCACACCCGTGGTGACGTTGACCTCGCCGGCGTCCCGGCCCGCCGCCGCCGCGCCTCGCTCCACGGCCGGGCGAACGACCTCGCGGACGTATGTCGGGCTGGTCATCGGATGCCCGAGCACGCCGTCCGCCACGCGGCCGGCGGTCTCGACCATCAGCTCGTTCACGGCCGCGAGGTAGATCGGGATGGGGCTCGGGGACGGACCGGCTCCGGGGAACGGCGGCATCGTGATCGTGTAGAAGCGCCCCCGGTGATCGATCGGCTCCCCGCGGAACGTGGCCAGGACGGCCCGAATCGCCTCGACCGTCTCCGCCATCTTGGGCGCGGGGTGTTCGAACGGAACGGCGAACCGGCGCTCATTCACCCGCTTCACCTGTGTCCCCAGGCCGAGCAGGAATCGCCCGTCCGACAGCTCGGACAGGTCCCTGGCGGTCATCGCGGTGATGGTGGGGCTTCGAGTGAACGCGAGGGCGATGTCGGTCCCGACCGTGATGGAGGACGTCGCCGCGCACGCCACGGCCGCCTGGATGTATGCCGACCGCGCGGTCTCGGCGACCCAGATGCTCTCGTATCCCGCCGATTCAGCCCGGTGGGCCTGGGCCGGGATGTCCCGGAGGTCGCCGCCGAGGGCCAGTCCGACGTCCATGGTTGACCTCGCCGCGGCGGAGTGGCCGCGTCAGTGCGTCGGATCCTTCGAGGTCTTTCGCAGCCGGTCGGCCATGACCTTGAGGAGCTTCTGGGCGATCGACGGGTTCTGCGCCACCAGGCGCCGGAAGTTCCACGCCGTCAGCCCGTAGAGGCGCACCGGGGTCTCGGCCACGACGGTCGCCGACCGAGGCCCTTCGTCCAGCAGTGAGATCTCGCCGAAGAAGTCCCCCGGCCCCAGCCGGCGCCGGGTGCTGTTGCCGATCACGACCTTCGCCGTCCCCTCGGCGATGACGAAGAACCCGATACCCTTGTCGCCTTCACGGGCCAGGATGTCGCCGTCGTTGTGCTTGACCTCCTTGATGGCGCTGGCGATGTGTCCGAGCTCCTTCTTCGTGCATTCGGCGAACAGTGGCACGCTCGCGAGCAGGTCGATCGGCTTCTCGGCCACCTCAGCTCCTCCCCGTCGACATCGCCGGTACGTCCGGGCCGCCGGGATTGTATCCGAGGCTCGATGTCGCCCGACACCGACCGCTCGGGGTGGCACCGCCCGCCTCACTCGCTGATCGCCACGACCTCGTAGACCGGCGGACGGACCTCCTCCGCGGCTTGGCACGTCAGCCAGCGCGGATGCGGGGAACGCGAGATCCGAACCCCCACCGTTACCTCGCCGTCGGGCGTGCCGAAGGTGGCCTCGACAGGATCGGTGCCCGTGGTACGACCGACGAATCGAATCGAGTCGAGGTCGTCCAGGCCGCGCGCGATCCGGAGGTAGGACTCCGCCGCCTGGACCGCGAAGTCGTAACAGCTTCGTCCGCGGTAATGGCCGAGGTCGACGATCCGGTCGTCGTACAGTCGGGCCAGCCGCGCCGCGTCGTCGGCCCCGACCCTCCCGTAGTACACGCCGTGCGGAAAGCAGACGAGGTTGGCGGCGAACCGATCGCCCCCGATGTGGCTGCACTCCCAGGCGCGGTCCGCCACGGCCTCGGCCAGGGCGGCGGCGACCGCGCGGCCTCGCTCGGCGCAACAGCGGTCGCGGGCGCCGTTGGTGCATACCAGGAAGGCGGATGAGGACGCCTCGGCACCCTCCACGTGCTCGCCGACGATGAGCGGCGACCAGTCCATGTCCAACAGCTCCGCCGCAGCCTCGAGGTCGACGCGCTCCACCCGCTGTGCTGTCGGGCCGGTGTGGATGAAGTAACAGACGCGGTGCCGGGACGACGAACGCCCCGGCCGGCGGACCAGCACGATCCGGATACCCGCCCGGCGGGCCCGATCCCGGAGCGCCCCCGCGATGCCGCGGGACAGCCGGCTTTGGACCGGCGCGTCGTATCCCCATGGCCCCGGTTGCTCCAGGAGGATCCAGCTCCGAACCCGTGAGGCGGTCCCGGTCATCGGCTCGCCGAGATCGCGGGATTCGGTTGAGCAGCGGGGGGAGCCCCCCGTCACTCGATGACCTCGAGCAACCCCTCGCGGACGAGCCTCCTGACCAGGACGGCGCGACTGGGAGCGTCGGCGACCTCCGCTGACAGATCACCGACGCGCATGCGGTCC
>JBHELE010000266.1:0-3324 GCA_046263235.1 Actinomycetota bacterium | reverse complement strand
GGGCAGGGCGTGTTCGCCATCGCCCTGGACAAGGTGTGGAACGACCTGTCGGGCTCTCTGGCCCGGTCGAAGAGGGCAAGCCGGACGGCCATCGCCGAAGCCGGGGGAGCGTGACCCGAAAGCACACCCCTTCGCCCCCCGAACCCCTCGCGAGCGACCTCGTTGGCTTCGCCCACGCCAGTGAGCGCCAGTTCGCGCGGCTGCTCGACTTCTACCAGATCGAATGGCAGTACGAACCGACGTCGTTCGACCTGGAATGGGACGGCGACGGCAACGTCACCCAGCGCTTCACGCCGGACTTCTACCTTCCCGCCTACGACCTGTACATCGAGATCACCACGTTGAACCAGAAGCTGGTGACGAAGAAGAACCGGAAGGTTCGCCGGCTGCGCGAGCTGTATCCCGAGGTGACCTGCAAGATCTTCTACCAGCGGGATTACCTGTCGCTCGTGACGAAGTACGGTCTGGACGACGGTCATCCCGACACGAAGGCCGGCTAGAGGCAGCGCCCGCTCCGGCTATCCTCACGCCGGAGGGGACCGGCGCGAGACGTCGGTCGGGGGATCGAGATGGCCGGCCACACCCAGAGGCCTCACGGAGGCGTCAGGCGGACCACGGCGGAGGTGTCCTTTCGGTGGTTGAAGCTCCGCCGGCGCCTCGAGCTGCTGGTGGGGGGCCCGGAGATCCTGATCGCCGTCCTCGTCGTGCTGGCGTTGCTGACCGCCGCCGGCTGGACCGTGTACTTCGCCGAACGTGGGGTGAACCCGGAGGCGCGTTCGTTCTGGGCCGTGTTCGTGTGGGGCATCGAAACGTTGACCGTGGGCAGCCCATGGGACCCCATATCGACCGCCGGCCGGGGCGCCGCGTACGTCATGGACTTCCTGAAGCCCGTGTCCATCGGACTTATCATCGCTGCCGCGTCGACGCGGGCCGTGCAGCTCATGCTCAGGAGCGGGTCGGGGAAGGGACGAGCGAAGCTGAAGGACCACATCGTCGTGTGCTGCTGGAGCGGAAAGGGCGCCGAGATCATCGGCCAGCTTCGCCGAAGGGGGGACCAGGAGAGCCGGCGGGCGCTGGTGATCCTGGCCGAGCTTTCCGAGAATCCCAGCCGCGACGACCTCACGACGTTCGTGCGGGGCGACCCGACGAAGGTCGACGACCTCGAACGAGCGTCGGTCCGCACCGCCCGCACCGTCGTCGTGCTCGCCGATAACTCGTACCCCGGACTGGACGTCGAGGAGGTGGACTCGCGGAGCCTGCTCACCGTCCTCGCCGTCGAGTCGATGGCTCCGGAGGTGTACTCGGTGGTGGAGGTGATCCGTGCGGAGAACTTGGACCACTTCCAGCGCACGAAGGCCGACGAGATCGTGGTGAGCTCTCGCCTCACCGGCGCGTTGCTCGCTCACTCGGCCGCCACGCATGGGCTCTCGGAGATCGTCGGCGAGCTTCTGACCTTCCCGAGCGGCAACGAGTTCTACTGGATCCCCGTCGCCCGGGGCATGCAGGGCCGAACGTTCAAGGATGTGCTGTTCGATCTCAAGGAGGAGTTCGATTGTCTGGCCGTGGCCGTCGCCGACGGCCACCGTTACGAGACGAACCCTCCGCTGGATCGCGTGCTGCGACAGGGGGAACGGATCCTGGTGATCTCGCGCGAGCTCCCTCGGTTCGCAGGCGCGCCCACGCGGCGAGCCGGGCGGTCGCCGGTACACTGAGTTCCGTGCGGTTCGCACCCCACACCGACGACGACGTCCGGGAGATGCTGGCCGCCTGTGGGTTGAGGTCGCTCGACGACCTCTACGCCCATCTTCCCCCCGGCGTGCGGCTCGACGGCGATCTGGACATCCCGCTCGGCCTGTCCGAGATGGAGTTGCTGGCCGAGGCCCGCCGCCTGGCCGGCCGGAACCGGCACGCCGACGACCTGATCTGCTTCGCCGGAGGCGGGGCCTACGACCACTACGTCCCGTCCGTGGTGTGGGCGCTGACCGGTCAGTCGGAGATCTACACGTCCTACACGCCGTACCAGCCGGAGCTCTCGCAGGGGGTGCTGCAGGCTCTGTTCGAGTACCAGTCGATGATCTGCGAGCTGACCGGGCTGGACGTGTCGAACGCGTCGCTGTACGACGGGCCGACCGCGCTGGTCGAGGCGGTGCACATGGCGACGGCGGCGACGCGGCGAAATCGCGTGCTGGTATCGGCCGCCCTGGATCATCGGTACGTCGAGGTCCTTCGAACGTTCGCCGCCAGCGCCCATTTCGACATCGATGAGATCCCCGCGTCGGGGGGCCTGACCGAGGTCCCCGCGGTGGGCGGCGACGTCGCGGCCGTCGTCGTGCAGCACCCGAACGTGTTCGGCGTGCTGGACCGGGCGCGAGAGGTCTTCGCGGCCGGCGCGGGGAGCGAGGCACGGGCCATCGAGGTGTTCGATCCGCTCTCGCTGGGCGTGGTGGCATCGCCGGCCGAGCTGGGCGCCGACATCGCCGTGGCGGAGGGACAGGGGCTGGGCAACCACCTCAACTACGGCGGGCCGTACCTCGGGTTGATCGCGGCGCGGAT
Organism: Actinomycetota bacterium; assembly: GCA_046263235.1. Classification (GTDB taxonomy): domain Bacteria; phylum Actinomycetota; class UBA4738; order UBA4738; family UBA4738; genus JBHELE01. The sequence continues at coordinate 771 of JBHELE010000266.1, read as the reverse complement.
GCAGGACGTGCGCCGGATGCCCGGCCGAATCGTCGGCGAGACGGTCGACGTCGACGGGCGACGGGGGTACGTGCTCACCCTGCAGGCGCGGGAGCAGCACATCCGGCGTGAGAAGGCGACGTCGAACATCTGCACCAACCAGACGTTGATGGCGGTGGCGGCGGCCGCGTACATGGCGTGGATCGGCCCGGAGGGTCTGGCGGAGCTCGGCCGGCAGTGCGTGGCGAAGGCGCGCTACGCCGCCGAGCGACTGGCCGACCTGGCCGGGGTTGACCTCCTGCATCCGGGAGCGGAGATCTTCAAGGAGTTCGCCGTGCGAACACGTCGCCCGCCGGCGGAGGTCCAGCGGCGCCTGGTGGAGCAGGGCTTCCTGGTGGGACCGGTGCTCGACAGAGACGGGCTGGTCGTCGCCGTCACGGAGCGCCGGACCCGCGAGGAGATCGATGGCCTGGTCAAGGCGTTCGAGGAGGCCTCGGGATGACCGACGGGACGGAGAACGGGGCCGGCGTGGTGGGGGCGCCGGTCCGGGCTCAGGGTCCCGGGACGGAAGGACGAACCCTCCGGGAGCGGTCCCGGCGGGGACGGCGGGCCTGGTCCCTTCCGGAGCTGGACGTCCCGACCGCCGACATCTCGGCGGAGCACCGGCGGGACACCGGGCCCGACCTCCCGGAGGTCTCCGAGGTCGACGTGGTCCGGCACTTCACGGCCCTGGCACAGTCCAACTACGGCATCGACACCGGGTTCTATCCGCTCGGATCGTGCAGCATGAAG
>JBHELE010000265.1:0-2967 GCA_046263235.1 Actinomycetota bacterium | reverse complement strand
ATCGGAATGGGTTCGCTCACTCTTGGCTTTGTTCTGAGGCTGGTGGTGGAACCCTGAACGTCTTCTCGAGACGTCACTGCTAGATTCGAATCGTCATGACTGGCCGGTACCTCATTCGCACGTTCGGATGTCAGATGAACGAGCACGACTCCGAGCGCATCGCCGGGCTGTTGGAGTCCGACGGATATCGCCCGGCCGAGGAGGGCGGCCAGGCGGAGGTCGTCGTGCTGAATACGTGCGCGATTCGCGAGAACGCCGACAACCGGCTGTACGGGACCCTCGGCCACCTGAAGCCGGTGAAGGAGCGAAACCCGCGGATGCGGATCGTGGTGGCCGGATGTCTGGCCCAGAAGGACCGCGGGACCATCCAGCGCCGGGCGCCGTGGGTCGATGTGGTGGTCGGGACCCACGCCCTGCCGTCTCTCCTCGACCTGATTCGAGCGGCGGAGCGCGACGGTCCTCAGATGGACGTCAGGGAGTACACCGAGGTGTTTCCGAGCGCCCTCCCGGCGCACAGGAACTCCCGGCATCACGCGTGGGTCTCGGTGAGCGTCGGGTGCGACAACGCCTGCACGTTCTGCATCGTCCCGTTGGTTCGTGGCCCCCAGCGCTCGCGCTCCCTGGGCGACATCCTGGCGGAGGTGCAAGGGCTGGCCCGCCGCGGCGTGGTCGAGATCACGCTGTTGGGTCAAAACGTCAACACGTACGGGCGCGACCTCACGGTCCCGGCGTCGTCCCGGAAGGCACGGTTCGGTGAACTGCTCCGCGCCGTCGGGGACGTCGATGGGATCAGGCGGGTTCGGTTCACCAGTCCCCATCCGCACGACTTCACGGACGACGTCGTCGCTGCGATGGCGGAGTCGTCGTCGGTCTGCGAGCACATTCATTTCCCGCTACAGTCAGGTTCGGACCGGGTCCTGCGCCGCATGCGGCGGTCGTACCGATCGGCGCGGTACCTGGGATGGCTGCAACGCATCCGGGCTGCCGTGCCGGGCGTGGCCGTCACCACCGACCTCATCGTCGGGTTTCCCGGCGAGACCGAAGAGGACTTCGAACAGACCCTCCGCGTGGTCGAGGCGGCGGGGTTCGACGCCGCGTTCACGTTTCAGTTTTCGCCGCGTCCCGGCACCGTGGCCGCCGCCATGGACGACCATGTCCCGAAGGAGGTCGTACAGGAACGGTTCGACCGGCTCGTCGCCCTGCAGGAGCGGGTCTCGCTGGACCGAAACCGTTCGTACCTGGGCCGCCGGGTCGAGGTCCTGGTCGAGGGCCGCGGGCGCAAGGGCAACCTCCGGGCTCGGACTCGCACGAACAAGCTCGTCCACGGGCCCGGGGACCTCCCCGACGGGACGTTCGTCGACATGACCGTGACGGACGCCACCCCCCACTTCCTGATCGGACAGCTCGCGGGGTGATGGGACGCGGGAGCGTGGTGGACCGGCCCCTCCTGGCGCTGGTCGGTCCGACCGGCACCGGCAAGACCGAAGCGGCGATCTCGGTGGCGAGGACGCTCCACGCCGAGATCGTGTCGATCGACTCGACCACCGTCTATCGCGGGATGGACGTGCAGACCGCCAAGCCGACGCCCCAGCAGCGGACGGCCGTCCCACATCACCTCGTCGACGTGGCCGATCCTGGGGAGCCGTTCTCCGTGGCCCGATTCCAGCGGCTGGCGGACGATGCCATCGCCGGCATCACCCGCCGCGGAAAGACGCCCCTCCTGGTCGGCGGCTCCGGGCTGTACTACCGCGCGGTGGTGGACCGCCTGTCGTTCCCCGGGACCGACGCGTCGGTTCGCCGATTGCTGGAGGCCGAAGCGAGCGCCATCGGCCCGGCGCCGCTCCACCGCCGGTTGGCGTCGTTCGACCCGTCTGCCGCAGCGCGGATGCATCCCACGAACACACGCCGGGTCGTTCGGGCCCTGGAGGTTGCCGCTATCACCGGACGGCCGTTCTCGAGCTTCGCCGGAGATTGGGAGCGTTACCCCCCGGACAACGTTCGGGCCGCCGGTGTGACCCTTCCGCGTGAGGTGCTCTCACGAAGGATCGAGTCGCGGGCCGCGGCGGCCCTGCCGGGCCTGCTCACCGAAACGCGGGCCCTAGTGGATCGGGGCGCGGGGCCGTTCCTCACTGCCATCCAGGCCATCGGCTACGCTGAGGCGATGGAGGTCCTGCGTGGGCGTCTCACCGAGCAGGAGGCCCTTTCCGCCATCGTGCGCCGGGTGAAGGCGCTGGCCCGCCGGCAGGTCGCCTGGTTCCGCCGGGATCCTCGCGTTCGATGGTTCATGGCGGGTGAGGGGGGCGCGCCGGACGTCGTCGACGACCTGGTCCACTACCTCGCCGCGATCCCTGCCTCGGTGGCGGCAAGGTAGCGGGCGTGCGGTTCGCGAAGTACCACGGGGCCGGCAACGACTTCGTCATGGTCGAGGACATGGAGGACGCGCTGCGTCTTCCCTCGTCCCTGATCGCGGCGCTGTGTGACCGTCACCGCGGTATCGGGGCGGATGGGCTCATCCGAATCGCCCCGCACGACGAGGCCGACTTCTTCATGGACTACTACAACGCCGACGGCGAGGTCTCGGAGATGTGCGGGAACGGCGTCCGGTGCCTGGGCAAGTACGTGTACGACCGGGGACTCACGTCCTCCACGGAGGTACAGGTGCTGACGCGCGCCGGTACCAAGACGCTGCAGATCGACGCCGAGAATGGCATGGCGCGCGCCGTCACCGTCGACATAGGAGCCCCCGCCCTGGAGCGGAAGGCCATCCCGATGACGGGGGAGCCGGCCGACACGTTCGTCGGCCAGCCCTTCGAGGTCGAGGGCCGCGAGTACTCGGCGACCGCCGTATCGATGGGGAACCCACACATCGTCCTCTTCGTGGACGGAGCATCGGAGCTCGCCGACCTGGAGGTATCCCGTGTCGGGCCGATCGTGGAGCACCGCCCGGAGTTTCCGAACCGGACGAAT
>JBHELE010000264.1:0-2866 GCA_046263235.1 Actinomycetota bacterium | reverse complement strand
CACTCGGGCGCCGTCCGACGTGGCGTACCGGATCACGTCACGCGTGCTCATGAGCCGGGGGAGCCCGGCCTTGCCGGCCAGCTTGCGAGCGAACACCGTGGCGTGCTGCATCGAGATCGTGGCCCGCATCTGGGCGAACAGATCGCCCGGAGCGACGCGCTCGTCGTCCACGCCCAGACCGGGCCGGATGCCCCGGTCGATCAGCTGCTGGACCGGCGGCGGCCCCTGGCCGGTGGCCATCTCGCTCGACGGCGCCAGCGCGACCGACGCGCCGGAGGAGGCCACGGCCTGCAGGTCGGCGTCGTCCCACGACGCGCCGTGGGCGAGGACGACGTCCGGGCCGAGGAGCGCGCGCCCGGCTAGGGCGGCGACCAGGCCGGTGGTGCCGGGCCCGGCGTGGACGTGGATCCGGTGGCCGCGGTCCCGAGCCCGAGCCCAGGTCTGGGAGGCGCCGTCCGGCTCGGCCCCTCCGCCGGCTCGCCAATACGCCGCGAGGGTCGTGGAGGGTCCGGTCCGCTCGGTGAACCGGTCGGGCTCCTCGTGGACGAACACCGTCCGCACCCCGGCGTCGGCATGAGCCTGGAGCGCCGCTTCCGCCGCCCGCTCGTCCGCCGGGATGTCGGCCCAGTCGACCACCGTGGTGATCCCCGCCTCGACCGCGCCGAGCAGCCCGATCAGCGTCGCGGCGTAGACGTCGTCAGGCCGATAGTGGTGGGCGGCCGAGGTGCTGGGGGCATCGTCCCCCAGGTTGCGGAACAACGACCGCCAAGCGTGACGGTGCGTGTCGACGAACCCCGGCATGACGATCGTGTCCGCGGCGTCCACCACCTCAGCGTCCCGGGCCCGCAGCCCGGCACCTACCTCGGCCAGCCTCCCGTCCTGGATCAGGACGTCGGCCTGGGCGAAGTTCGGCGTCTTCGCGCCCAAGGTGAGGACGCACCCACCGCGGAGCAGGGTCTTCTCGTTCACCCACCGCTCCCGGGCTCCACCGACTTGGCCACCGTCTCGTAGATCCGGTCGGCGGACGGCAACGCCAGGTCCTCGAGCGAGGCCGCCGCGGGCAGCGGGATGTGCGGGGTGGTGATGCGGATGCTAGGGCCGTCGAGGTTCCAGAAGGCCTCCTCGGCGACGATCGAGACGAGCTCGGCCCCCCACCCGCACAGTCGGGGGTTCTCCTCCACCGTGAAGAACCGGCCCGTCTTGGCCACAGACTCCAGCAGCGTGCTCGCGTCCAGGGGGACGAGGGAGCGGACGTCGATGACCTCCGCCGAGATGCCGTCGTGCTCCAGCCTCTCGGCCGCCTCCAGGGCGCGGGGGACCATCAGCGCCAGGGCGGCGATCGTGACGTCGGTCCCTTCCCGGAGGACCCTCGCCGTCCCCAGCCGATCCACGTGCTCGCCGTCGGGCACGTCGCCCTTCGTCCCCATGAGGCCCTTGTGTTCGAAGAAAACGACGGGATCGGGGTCGCGGATCGAGGCCGCCAGCAGGCCGACGACATCCGCCGGGGTGGACGGCGCGACGACCTTGAGGCCGGGGATCATCATCGCCCAGTTCTCCACGCTCTGGGAGTGCTGAGCGCCGAACCGGACGCTCCCACCGTTCGCGGTCCGGATCACCATGGGGAAGCTCACCTGCCCGTTCGTCATGTACCGGCTCTTGGCGATCTCGTTCGCCATGATGTCCCAGGCCACGGCGAAGAAGTCCGAGAACATGAGCTCGGCGATCACCGGGATCCCGGTCATGGCGGCCCCCATCGCCGCGCCCATGATGGCCTGCTCGGCGATGGGGGTGTCGCGGACCCGGTCCGGCCCGAACTCGTCGATGAGCCCGACGGTGGTCTTGAACACCCCGCCGGCCGGGCCGATGTCCTCCCCGAGCATCACAAGGTTCGGGTCCCGCCGCATCTCCTGGGCGATGCCGTACGCGACGGCCTCGCGGTAGGTCAGTTCCGCCATCGCGACCCCCCGTCGGCGAAGACGTCCGTCAGGAGGGCGGCCTCGGTCGGCTCGGTGCCGCCCTTCGCGAACTCGGTGGCCGCGTCGACCACGCGGGCGATCTCGTCCCGCACGGCGTTGAGCTGCTCCTCCGGCACGCCGAGCTTCAGGAGCCGCTCGTGGTAGAGCATCACCGGGTCGCGTTCGACCCACGCCTCGACTTCCGCCTCGGGCCGGTACTTCGCGGGGTCGGCCCGGGAATGGCCGCCGGACCGGTACGTGATGGCCTCGATCAGCGAGGGGCCGCCGCCCTGGCGGGCGCGTTGGAGCGCGTCGCGCGCGGTGAGATAGACGGCGTCCGCGTCGTTCCCGTCGATCACGATCCCCTCGAGGCCATATGCGGCGGCCCGATCCGCCGCCGGGCGCTCCACCGCCGTAACGACGTCGATCGGCGTGTACTCCATGTAGAGGTTGTTCTCGCAGACGAAGACGGTCGGGAGGTTCCAGACCTTCGCCATGTTCAGCGCCTCGTGGAACGCGCCGATGTTCGTCGTCCCGTCCCCGAAGAACGCCACGGCAACTTGCTCGGTCCCGCGCATCTGGGCGGACCACGCAGCGCCGTTCGCGATGCAGAGCTGGGCGCCGATGATGGCGTACGAGCCCATCATCCCCTTCGCGGCGTCGGTGAGGTGCATGGAGCCGCCCTTACCCCCCAGGATCCCGTTCTCCCTGCCCAGGAGCTCGGCCAGCGCCGCCCCCGGGTCCATCCCGCGGACCAACGAGTGCCCGTGGCCCCGGTACGTCGCGAACGTGTAGTCGTCGGGCCGCATCGCGGCGCCGAAGCCGGTGGCGATGGCCTCCTGGCCGAGCGACAGATGGGTCGTGCCCTTCACCAGGTTCTGGAGGAACAGGTCGTGCGCGCGCTTCCCCCA
>JBHELE010000263.1:0-3231 GCA_046263235.1 Actinomycetota bacterium | reverse complement strand
GTCGATCTGGTCCGCTGCCACGCCCGATCGCTCCAGGGCCGCGGCGATGGCGGCGGCCCCCAGCTTCACCGCGGGAAGGTCCTTGAATCCGCCTCCGAACCGCCCGATGGGCGTGCGGGCGCCGTTGACGATCACGGATGTGGTCATGATTACTCCTTCGCGATCCGGAATTCAGTCATTGTATTGTGGGAAGGAGGAGCCAGTAGCGGCGACGCCAAGGAACGACGCGATCGGTTCACCCCGCCAGAGGCGGGTCGCCGAGCAGCTCGCGGCGGCGATCCGCGACGGCGTCACCTCGTTGAACTTCTGGCCCGTCGGCGGCCGCGAGCAGTACCCCGCCTGGCCGAAGAGATCATCCCCGCGGTCCGCGCGGCCCCGGCCTGACCTCAGGACGGCGGCGGCCCGGGCTCCCTCGACGAACGGGCGGCGGCCGCCGCCCGGCGCGCCTTCCGGTCGTTCGCCGCGAAGTACAGATACCACGGGAGCGAAAGCGCCATCAGCGCTAGGAACAGTGAGGCAAGTCCCGCCGCGTCGCCGGCGATGGCCAGGCCCGCGAGGATCAGCCAGAGTAGCGCCAGCGGCCCGAGGATCCACTTGATCGTCCGTCCCCTCCGTCCGATCGGGGCCGAGTACGTCGCGACGTCGGTGATGATCCCGGTCCGAAGCATGGCGACCTCCTCCTCAGCGAGCGATGGGGCTCCGCGGACGAGCTCGCCGAGCTGAGCCGCCAGCGCCTTGCCGGCGCCCGTGGCCCGGAGGACGCCCCCGCTAACGTCCATCAACCGCACGGCCTGGATCGCCTCTCTCTCGCCGTAGGTAACGGTCACGATCCCGCCCTTGCGGGCGACAGTGCGGATGGGCTCCATCCGGACCGATCCCTGAGCCGAGCGGTGCTCGAGGGCGGTCCCCTCGACGATGAGCTCGCCCACGACGCGGTCCCGGGCACGGAGGGGATCGGCGCCGGCGGCCCCGGGCACGAGCCAGACCTTGGGGAACGTGCGCGTCGCCATGGCTAGGTACCTCGCGGGTGGTTCTTCCGGTACTCCACGAGCCCCTGGATGAAGATCAGGGCGCCGAACACCATGGCGCCCCAAAAGACGTAATACGTCCCGCCGCTGTCCGACGCCGCTGTGTACCCGATCAGGGTCGCGATCGCTCCCGCGATGACCGCGATGGCGCCGACCCACATCCTGGTGCGCCCGCGCTTCGCGGCGGCCTGCGACACCATCCCCTTCAAGGCTCGATCGGTCTCCCGGAGCCGTTCGACGTCCTGGCCCGAGGCGGCCGCCGGAGCTCCCAGCGCTTCCTGAAGCTCCGCGGCGAGCTCCTCGGCGTTCCTCTTCGGATGGAGCTTGCTCCGCAGATCGAGGAGCAGCGCGGATCCGAGTGTGTCGGCCTCCCCGTAGACGACCTTGACGAAGTGCCCCTCACCACCGTGCTGGTCGACGACCTCCTTCACGACGGATATCTCGCGGACCGGATCCATCCGCAGCGTCCCGTGCTTGTCGGAGCGGTGTTCGAGCGCGCCACCGTCGAGCACGAGTTCGCCCTTGGCGTTCTGGAACATCCCGAGCCGCCGATAGACCTTGGGGAACGTGCGCGTCGCCATCTGGTCTCCCTCCCTCATGCGTGCGCGCCCGATTCTGCGCTTCCAACGCATCCGGAGACAAGGCCTCGTTCACCGGGTCTGGACTGCCGACCTCGGGAGCGCCAGACTCACTGCGTGGCGTCCAGGTCCGCACGGCTCACGGTGCTGTTCACGGAAATCGTCGGCTCGACCGAGATCGCCGACGACCTCGGGAACGCGCGCTGGCGGGAGCTGCTGTCCCGCCATCACGCCATCGTTCGGCGTGAGCTCAAGCGCTTCGGCGACCGTGAGATCGACACCGCGGGCGACGGTTTCTTCGCGGTCTTCGACTGACCGACGCAGGCGGTGCGCTGCGCGGCCGAGGCGTGCGACCGGGTTCGGTGGCTCGGGATCGACCTCCGAGCGGGCGTGCACGTCGGCGAGGTCGAACGGACCGCCAAGGGGGCGAGCGGCGTCGCGGTTCACCTCGGGACTTCATTCTAGGATCACACGCACGATGACATCGTTCGAGTTCGATCTCGGCACGGTCGACCGCTTGCTGTCCACCACGCGGACGGTTCGGAAGCGGCTCGATCTCTCCCGGCCCGTCCCGGACGAGGTCATCGAGGAGTGCCTTCGGCTGGCCATCCAGGCGCCGACCGGGTCGAACATGCAGACGTGGCGCTTCGTCATCGTCACCGACGAAGGCAAGCGACAGATTGTCGCCGACGCATACCGGAAGGCGATCGGGCCGTACCTGAAGGCCATGGCCCGGTTCGCCCGCATCCGCACCCCGAGCGGCCAACGCGTGTACGAGTCGGCCGAGTACCTCGGCGAGGTCATCGATCAGGTCCCGGTGCTGGTCATCCCGTGCGTCCTGGGCCGGGTGGAGGGAGCCAGGCCGTTCTTCGAAGCCATGGGCGTCGACGAGTCGAGCGCGCTCAACGTCACGGCCTCCGGCCTGTACGGATCGATCTGGCCGGCGGTGTGGAGCTTCATGCTGGCGCTCCGGAGCCGGGGGGTCGGGTCGGCGCTCACCACCATGCATCTCGCGTACGAGCGCGAAGTGGGAGAGGCGCTGAAGATCCCCGACACGGTGACACAGGTCGGGCTGCTGCCGGTGGCGTACTACACGGGAGAGACGTTCAGGCCGGCCAAACGCCGTCCGGCCGAGCAGGTCACGTACTGGAACGAGTGGAAGCAGCGGAAGGCTCGTCCCCGTTCAGCTCAACCGGAGGCCTAGGCAACCCGTCGCGCCTGGCCAGCGCCCGCTCCAGGACTTCGACGATCTCGGTCCCGACCAGCTCGTCCCGCTCGATCAACGCGTCCCGCAACGCCCGGACGAGGTCGCGGTTGGCAACCAACAGGTCCGTGACCCGTTCGAGCTGCGCGTGCATCAGCGTCTCCGCGCGCTCCTTGGCGTCGCGGTCGCCGAGGACCTTCCCGACCAGGTTCTTTCGGGCCACCAGGCTCTCGTCGACGGCCTCGTAGGAGAGGAGCGAACCCGCCATCCCCAGGGTCCCGACCATCATCGCCGCGATCTGCGTGGCGTAGGCCAGGTCCGAGCCGGGGCCGGTTCCGCTCTCGCCGAAGAACAGCTCCTCCGCGGCCAGGCCGCCCAGCGCGATGGCCACCATCGCTTCGAGCTCCGAACGGGTCTGGGT
>JBHELE010000262.1:0-8464 GCA_046263235.1 Actinomycetota bacterium | reverse complement strand
CGGGCCCTCCCGGCCGCCATCATCCCGACCGCGACCATCCCCTGCGTCCCATTGATGAGCGATAGCCCTTCCTTCGGCTCGAGGGACAACGGAGCGAGCCCCGCCGCGGCGAGCGCGTCCCGGGCCGGCACCAGCTCACCTCGATACGAGACCTCGCCCTCCCCGATGAGCGGAATGCAGAGATGGGCCAGTGGCGCGAGGTCTCCGGACGCGCCCAGGGATCCCTGCCCCGGAACTACCGGCAGGATCTCCAGGTTGAGTAACTCCAGAAGGCGATCCACGACCTCGGGCCGGACGCCCGAGTACCCGAGCGACAGCACGTGGGCGCGCAACGTGAGCATCGCCCGAACTTCCCACTCGTGCAGTGGCGGCCCGACGCCGACGGCATGCGATCGAAGCAGGTCGTGCTGCAGACGACGGACCTCGTCGGGTTCCAATCGAACGTTGGCCAGGCTGCCGAGCCCGGTCGTGACGCCGTACACCGTCTCTCCGCTGTCGACCTTACGGGCCACGACCTCGCGGGCGGCCTCCATCCGCTTCCGCGCCGCCGGCGAGACCGCCGCCTCGGCGCCGCGCGCCACGGCCAGGACGTCGTCCAGTGAAAGGGTCTCCCCCACCAGGACCGGCATGCCATGCGGAGGCTAGTTGATCTCGAAGTGAGCCGTGCGGGCGCGCGGTCCCGCTGGATGCTTCCGTGAACGCGCGGTCGGTCGAGGTCAGACGTACCCGCGGAGACGGGCGGCGCGTTCGACCTTCTCGACGGCGACGGCAAACGCGGCGAGCCGCAGCGGTACGCCGTCGACGGTGGATCGGGCGTGAACGTTCGCCCATGCCTTCGCCATGATCTTTCGAAGCTCGGCGTTGACCTGGTCCTCTTCCCACCGGTACTGCTGGATGTTCTGCGCCCACTCGAAGTAGGACACGGTCACGCCGCCGGCATTCGCCAGGATGTCCGGGATCACCACGGCACCGGCGTCGTGAAGGATCTGGTCGGCGGACGGCGTCACCGGGTGGTTGGCGGCCTCCACGATCAGCTTCGTCTTGATGCGGTCGGCGTTCGCGCTGTTGATCACGCGGTCCAGCGCCGCGGGGACGAGCACGTCGACGTCGAGCTCCAGCAGCTCCTCGTTGGACACCGCGGCGGTGCCGGGGGCGTCGACGACCGACCCGGTCTCGCGCAGGTGGTCGTAGACCGCCTGGACGTCGAGGCCGTCCGGTCGATGGATCCCGCCACGCACGTCGGAGACCGCGACGACCTTGCATCCGAGCTCGCCGATCAAGCGAGCCGTCCACGACCCCACGTTCCCGAAGCCCTGGATGGCCACGGTCGCGCCGTCGAGATCGATGCCGAGGTCCTTCGCCGCCTCGCCGAGCGTGTACACGACGCCGCGGCCCGTGGCCGCCTCCCTCCCGAGCGACCCGCCGAGCTCGACGGGTTTGCCGGTCACGATGGCCGGCGTGTACCCGTACCGGCTGGAGAACGCGTCCATCATCCAGGCCATCGTCTGGGCGTCCGTGTTGACGTCGGGGGCCGGGACGTCCCGGTTGACGCCCAGGATGTAGCTGATCATCTGGGTGAAGCGGCGGGTCAGGCGCTCCTTCTCGCCGACGCTCATCGTGGTCGGGTCACACGCGACGCCGCCCTTGGCCCCGCCGTAGGGGATGTCGACGACGGCCGTCTTCCACGTCATCAGCGCCGCCAGCGCTCGGACCTCGTCGAGATCGGCGTCGGGGTGATACCGAATGCCGCCCTTGTACGGGCCCCGGGCCCCGTTGTGCTGCACCCGATAGCCAATGAACACCTCGAGCCGGCCATCGTCCATGTGGACCGGGACCTGCACACGGAGCTCCCGGTACGTGCCACGCAGCACGTGGCGCATCTCCTCGGCGAGCTGCAGGTGTTCGGCGGCCTGATCGAAGAAGAAGCTGACCGCCTCGAACGGGTTCATCTCCGGGACGGCAGCCTGTCCGGACGCCGGACCCTGCGGGGTCACAGCGGGGCCACGGGTCGTCGCTGGGGCGCGCGTCTTCTCGGTCGCCATCGGCAGTCCGGAGCGTACCTCCGGCGGTCCCGACCCGCCAGCGGTGACCAGGCCCCGCCGTGCGGCGACCCGTCCTTTGCTATACAGGCGCCATGACGCTCGTGACCGCGGACCTCGTCTTCGCGGAGGATCGATGGCAGCGACACCACGGGTTCGTCACGCAGGGATCCAGGATCCTGGCGACCGGCGAACCGGCCGGTCTCGCCGAGACGTATCCGGACCACGATCGTGAGGACTGGGGCCATGTGGCCGTCGTCCCCGGCACGATCAACGGCCACGGACATTCGTTTCAGGCGCTGCTCAGAGGCTTCGGCGACGACCTCACGTTCATGGCGTGGCGCGACCGCGTCCTGTATCCCCGATCCCAGGAGCTGGACCGCGACGGGATCAAGGCCGGTGCCCTCCTGGACTTCGCCGAGATGGCCCGGGCCGGGGTGACCACCGCGGTCGACTTCTTCTACCTCCACGACCGAGGGAACGAGAACGACGTCGCCGTGGCCGAGGCGGCCCACGAGGTGGGCATCAGGCTGATCCTGGCTCGGTCGATGTACGACTGGACCGGCGCCCCCAAGCGATACCAGGAGACGCCTCGCGAGGCCGAGCGAAACTTCCGGGACCTTCACGCCGCGCTGCGCGGCGACACCATGGCCTTCGCCCAGCCGGCGCCGCATTCGATCCACGCTGCCAGCCCGGACATGATCCGGACGGGCGCGGCGCTGGCCGAGGAGCTCGGGCTCCCCTTTCACATCCACGTGGCCGAGGGCCGGTACGAACGCGAGGAATCGTTCGAGCGGCACGGTGTGTCGCCGGTGGCGTTTCTCGACTCCCTGGGAGTGCTGTCGGAGCGCACGCTGATGGTGCACTGCGTCTGGGTCGACGAACACGACCTCTCATTGATGAAGGAGCGGGGCGTCACGGTCGTCCACAACCCCTCGGCCAACGCGTTCCTCGGCGACGGAATCGCCCCGGTCCGGGACATGCTCGAGCGCGGGATCCCGGTCTGTCTGGGCACGGACGGAGGATGCACGAACAACCGCCGGTCGGTGTTCGAGGAGATGCGCATGGCGGCGTTGGTGGCCAGGGCCCGGGCCGCAGACGGCTCGGTCCTCGGCGCCGAGGAGACCTTCCTCATGGGGACGGCTCGCGGTGGCGAGGCCTTCGGCCTCCCCGTGGGACGGATCGCTCCCGACTACGCCGCCGACCTCGTCGTCGTGGATCTCGGCCATCTGTCCATGCAGCCCGAGGCCACGGCCCCTCAGCAGATCGTGTACGCCATGCAGCCGGACGCCATCAAGCGCGTCATCGTGGGCGGTCGGCCGATCCTCGAGGACGGGCGCCTGGTCACGGTCGACGAGGCCGGGATCGTGAGGAAGGTGGCGGAGGTCACGCGGCGCTGGTCCGTCCCGCGCGATGCGCTCATCGGACGCCATTGACGAGCTGAAAGCTCGGGCGGATCCGGTGGCCCGAGCGGCGATGGCTCGGTTCGGCATCCGGGGCGAGGGGGTCCTCGGAGGGAGCCCCGTGCCGCACCTGAGGCGGATGGCCAGGGCGCTCGGACGCGATCACGGCGTCGCGGAGGAGCTGTGGAGCTCGGGGATCCACGAGGCGCGGCTGCTGGCCACGCCGGTCGACGAGCCGGCGAAGGTGACCCCAGCGCAGATGGAGCGGTGGGCCGCGGACTGCGACTCATGGGATCTGGTCGACGGCGCGTGCCTCAACCTTTTCTGGCGGACGCCGCACGCCTGGGACGCGGTGGAACGATGGAGCGGCCGCCGCGACGAGTTCGTCAAGCGAGCAGCGTTCGCGCTCATGGCGGCGCTGGCCGTTCGCCACGCCGCTGCGCCGGACGAACGCTTCGTGAGGCTGCTCGGCCTGGTCGAACGCGAGGCCGCCGATGCGCGGAACGTCGTCCGGAAGGCGGTCAACTGGGCACTCCGGCAGATCGGGAAGCGAAACTCGACCCTGCACGCGGCCGCCATCGAGTCCGCCGAGCGAATCCTTCGCGACGGGCCTCGATCGGCCCGATGGGTCGCCTCCCACGCGCTTCGGGAGCTCCGAACGGAGCGGGTCAGTGCTGCCGTTGGGTCGCGGCGACAGCGTGGACGGCCCGCCAAGCGGGCCGCCGCGGAGGGACCGGCCGGCTAGGTGTAATTCCCCGGGACATTGTTGAGACAGGCCACGGGCACGCCTCCCCGGTGAGCCATGTGTGGTCGGTGATGGTTGTACCGGTGAACCCAAGCATCAAGAGCAGCGAGTCGCTCCGCGTTGGAACGATAGGGCACGGCATAGGCCCACTCCCACTTCAGGGTGAGATTGAACCGCTCGACCTTCCCGTTGGTCTGGGGGCGGTACGGACGGGTCCGTTTGTGAGCCACTCCCGCCGCGGTGAGGACATCTCGAAACGGCGTTGACCGGTAACAGGCTCCGTTGTCCGTTAGGACCCGCTGGACCGTGACCCCCAGATCCGCGAACCACCCCAGGGCTCTGGCCATGAACGAGGCCGCGGTCTCGCGACGCTCGTCGTGCAGGGCCTCGACGTACGCGATGCGAGTCCGGTCGTCCACGGCGATGTGCAGGTAGTCATAGCCCTGCCCCCGCTTGATCCGACCGCCTTTTCGGCACTGCCTTCCCCGGACCCGCCATCCTCCTCCGTCCGGGATCCTGCCCTGCTTCTTCACATCGACGTGCACCAGCTCGCCGGGGCGCTCCCGCTCGTAGCGAACGACGGTCCTGGTGGGTCGATCCAGGTCGGCCAGCCGTGGTACCCCATGCCGCCGGAGCACCCGGTGCACCGTAGAGGGGGACTCCCCCAAGGCCCACCCGATCCGGTGTGGTCCCTCCAGGGTGTCGGCCCGGCGCTGCAAGATGGCCAACTCACGTTTGGGGTGTAGGCGTCGGGGGCTTCGGTGGGGGCGGCTTGTTTTGTCTTGGAGTCCTCCGTCGCCCTCCGCGCCGTAGCGTCGCAGCCACTTGTACACAGTTGCCGCCGAGCATCCCTGTGCTTCCGCCACACGCGCCGGCGCCCATCCTTCGTGAAGCACCCGGCGTACAACCAGCCTTCGGCCTTCCACGCTGAGCTTGGACCTAGGATGTCCCACGAGAGCCTCCTTGTTCTCGGGTTGGTCCCTGATGAACAGGGAGGCTCTCACCCTCTAAACAACGTGTGTGGAACTACAGCTAGGGCTCGCCGCCCTCCACGCGAAGTACCGACGTGACCGACTGAACGGCTTCCAGCGTGGCCAGGTCGGTGACGCACTGGCGCAGCGACCCTTCCGAGGCGCGGTGCGTGATCAGGACGAGCTGAGCCTCGTCGCCGTGGCCCTCTTGCCGGACGGACTTGATCGAGACGTCGTGCTCGGCGAAGGACCCCGCGATCGCCGCGAGCACGCCCGGACGGTCGGCCACGCGCAGGAGGATGTAGTACTGCGCGGAGAGCTCCTCGATGGGCTTGATGCGGCCTCGGGGCCGGTCGGGCGTGTGCGCGACGAGGGGCGCTCCGAACCCTCCCCCCGCCGCTCGGTTGCGGGCGAGCTCGATCACGTCGCCCACGACCGACGTGGCGGTGGGGTCGCCGCCGGCCCCCCGTCCGTAGAGCATGAGGGGCCCGACCTTCTGACCCTCCAGGAACACGGCGTTGAAGCTGTCCCTGACCGAGGCGAGCGGGTGCTCCACGGGGAGCATGGTGGGGTGCACCCGGACCGAGACCTCGTCGTCGCTCGACTCGCCGATGGCCAGGAGCTTGATCACGTAGCCGAGGCCGTGAGCGTAGGCCACGTCGGCGGCGGCGACGTGACGGATCCCCTCGCGGTACACGTCGTCCGCCACCACCGGGGTGTCGAAGGCGATGGTCGCCAGGATCGCCGCCTTCGCCGCGGCGTCGTCGCCGTCGATGTCGGCGCTCGGATCGGCCTCGGCGTAGCCGAGCGACTGCGCCTCCGCCACAGCCTGATCCAGATCCAGCCCGTCCTCCGCCATCCGGGTGAGGACGAAGTTCGTCGTGCCGTTCACGATCCCCATGAAGCGGTCGATGCGGTCGCCGGCCAACCCCTCGCGAAGCGGACGGATCAGCGGAATTCCACCGCCCACCGACGCTTCGTACAGGACGTCCACGCCTCGCCGGCCGGCCTCGCGAAAGAGCTCCAGCGAATGGGTCGACAGGAGTTCCTTGTTCGCCGTGACGACCGGCTTTCCGGCAGCGAACGCCTCAAGCATGAGCGACCTGGCCGGCTCGATCCCCCCGAGCAGCTCGACCACCACGTCCACGTTCGAATCGGCCACGATCGAGCGGAGATCCGACGTGAACAGCTCGCGGTCCATGGGGACCCGCCGGTCGCGGTCCGGATCGCGAACCCCCACCCGTGTGACGACGACCCGCGCGGCCGACCGCCGTGTGATCTCCTCCGCGTGGTCGTGGAGCATCCGAACGACGGCGGCGCCGACGTTCCCGCATCCGAGGAGCCCCACTCGAAGCTGCTCTGCCATGGAGCCGCCCATGCTACGGATACGGTCGGCTATTCGACCGAGGGAAGACGGATGCCCCGACGGCGCGCGGTGGCCAGCGCTTCCTCGTAGCCGGCGTCGGCGTGGCGGACGACGCCCATCCCCGGATCGGTGGTCAGGACCCGCTCGAGCCGCTGGGCGGACTCGGCGGTCCCGTCGGCGACCACGACCATCCCGGCGTGGATCGAGTACCCGATCCCGACCCCGCCTCCGTGATGGACGCTGACCCAGTGGGCGCCGGCGGCGGTATTCACCAGAGCGTTCAGGATCGGCCAGTCCGCGATCGCGTCGGAGCCGTCCTTCATGCCTTCGGTCTCGCGGTAGGGGGAGGCCACGCTGCCGGCGTCCAGGTGATCGCGCCCGATCACGATGGGGGCCGAAACCTCGCCCGCCGCGACGAGCTCGTTGAAGCGCAAACCCGCCTTCGCGCGCTCCCCGTATCCGAGCCAGCAGATCCTGGCCGGCAGCCCCTGGAACGCCACCCGATCCTCCGCCATCCGGAGCCATCGCTGCAGCCGTTCGTTCTCGGGGAACAGCTCGCCGATGGCGTGATCGGTCGCCAGGATGTCCGCGGGGTCGCCCGACAGCGCCACCCACCGAAACGGCCCCTTGCCCTCGCAGAACATGGGTCGAATGAACGCCGGGACGAACCCGGGGTACGCGAAGGCCCGCTCGTGCGAGAGCCCACCCTGCTCGGCTCCGGTCCGCAGGTTGTTGCCGTAGTCGAACACCACGGCCCCAGCCTCCGCGAAACCGACCATTGCGTCGACGTGGAGGGCCATCGACTCATACGCCCGCCTGACGTGCTCGTCGGGGCTGCCTTCGCGGAGTTGCGCCGCTTCGTCCGGACTCAATCCGTGAGGGACGTAGCCACCCAGCGGGTCGTGGGCGCTCGTCTGATCCGTGACCACGTCAGCCGCGAATCGCCGCTCCAGGAGCCGGGGGAAGACCTCCGCGGCATTGCCGAGCAGGCCGATCGAGACGGCGTCACCCCGACCTCGCGCTTCTTCCGCCCATCGGACGGCGTCGCCGACCGAGTCGGTCTCCCGATCGAGATACCCCGTCTTGATGCGCCGTTCGATCCTCGCGGGATCGACGTCCACGCACAGCGCGACACCCTCGTTCATCGTGACGGCCAGGGGCTGCGCCCCGCCCATCCCGCCGAGCCCGGCGGTGAGCACCACCCGGCCCCGAAGCGAACCGCCGAAGTGTTGGGCGGCCAGCTCGGCCAGCGTCTCGAACGTGCCCTGCAGGATCCCCTGCGTGCCGATGTAGATCCACGACCCCGCCGTCATCTGGCCGTACATGGTGAGCCCGGCCCGTTCCAGCTCCCAGAAGGTCTCCCAATCGGCCCACTTCGGGACGAGCATCGCGTTCGAGATCAGCACGCGCGGGGCCGACGGGTGTGTCCGGAACACCGCTACCGGCTTGCCCGATTGGATCAGCAGCGTCTCATCGGACTCGAGCGACCGAAGGGCCCGGATGATGGCGTCGAACGCCTCCCACGATCGCGCGGCCCTTCCGGTTCCTCCGTACACCACCAAGTCGTCCGGACGCTCCGCCACGTCGGGATCGAGGTTGTTCATGAGCATGCGCATGGCGGCCTCCTGGGGCCAGGCCCTGCAGGAGAGCCGGCCACCCCGTGGAGCCCGAACCTCCCGGCCGGTCACCCGTCCGGCATCCACCCCGGTCGAGCCTCCACCATCCGCGCGGTCACGTCGGTCGGTCACCGGTCCAGCATCCCGCCGAGGTCCGAGTCGTGGCAAGCGAGACGGGCGGAGCGGCCTCTCGGCCGCTCCGCCCGTCAACTCGGTGCAGGGTCAGGCGCTAGGCGGTCAGCGTCACCCGGATCCTGACCACATTCGTCGGCTTGCCGTCCTTGGCGCTCGACTCGAACACCATGACGGTGCCCTGCTGGTCGC
>JBHELE010000261.1:0-2891 GCA_046263235.1 Actinomycetota bacterium | reverse complement strand
CGCGCCGGCCCGGACGCCGCTCTCGAACGCTTCGGCGAGGCCCTCCTCGTACGGGACGCGTCCCAGCTCCGGATCCTGCTCGGCGTAATACCTGGCCGCGGCCAGCCAAATCCTCGCCAGCTCCCGGCCGTCCCCGGGCATGGTCCCGCGCACGATGACCTCGCCGCTCATCGCCATCCGTTCATCCTCAGCAGCCGCACGGTCAGACCCTTGGCGTATCCGTACATCTTCGCCGTGTCGATCAGCGACATCGTGAGCGGCACGCCGAGGATCGCCGCCGCCCGCGCCCCACGGCTCCGGGAGCGCCGCCACGTCCGCGCGACCGGCCGAGCGGCGTGGACCGCGGCGACCGCCGCCACCGCCGCCGCGGCGGACGTCCGCCGAGACCGCACCGCCCACGCCACGGCGCCGTAGGCGAGGAAGCGAACGGCGTGTCGCTCGGGATACATCCCTGCCAACGCGTCGCCTTCGGCGTATCGCTCGTACTGCCGCCACGTCGCCCTGATCCCCCGACGCGGCCGCCAGTACACGACCGCGTCGACCGCGCGCACGATCGGGATCCCTCGTTCGGCCCATCGCTGGTTGAGGTACATGTCCTCGCCGATCGGGAGCCACTCGGGATAGCCGCCCGCGACCTCGAACGCGTCGCGGCGAAACGCCAGTGACCGAGACGACGGCATCCATCCCGGCCCCACCTCCGTCGCTTCGAGGATGTGGGCGACGGCCCACGTCTCGAACATCGTTGCCGGGATGGGCCGGTAGAACCCCGCCACCACGTCGGCGCCGGTTTCGAAGGGACGAAGCATTCGCTCCAGCCAGTCGGGCGCGAGGATGCAGTCGGCGTCGGTCACCGCGATCACGTCATGCGTGGCGGCCTGCACGGCGAGGTTTCGCCCCCGAGCGATGTTCGCGCCCGGTTCGGCCAGCGCCAGAACCCCGTCGGCGCGCCGCAATCGTTCCAGTGTTCCGTCCGTCGAGCCGCCGTCGACGATCACCACCTCGTCCGGTTGCCGGGTCTGCCGGCGAAGCGAGTCCAGGAACTCCCCGATGACCATCCCGGCATCCTTGACCGTCGATACCACCGAGACCTTCACGACAGCACCTGCTTGTAGACGTCGAGCGTCAATCGAGCGGTCTCGTCCCAGGAGAAGCGTTTCGCCCTGGCCCGGGAGGCGGCGCGAAGACGCTGGGCGAGGTCGGGGTCGGTGGTGACTCGCTCCAGCGCGTCCGCCAGGCCCGCTTCGGACGTCGGATCGACGGGGAGAGCGGCCTCGCCCGCCACCTCGGGCAGCGACGACGACGTCGAGACGACGCACGGCACGCCCCGGCTCATCGCCTCGACGACCGGGAGCCCGAACCCCTCGTACAGCGACGGATACACGAAGGCGTCCGCGGCTCGGTACAGCGCGTCCAGCTCCGCCGGTTGGACCTGGCCCACCAGCACGACCTCGCCCGGTCCCTCCTCGGCCACCGCCGTCAGCAGCGGTTGCGGCCGCCACCCGATGGCGCCGGCCAGCACCAGCCGCTGCGGCGCTCCTCGGGCGGCCATTCGTCGGTATGCCCTCACCAGCCGCACCAGGTTCTTCCTCGGCTCGAGCGTCCCGACGAACAGCACGTACGGGGGGCGGACCTTCAGCCGGCGCAACGCGTCGGAAGGATCCGCCGTTCCCTCCGGAAGTGCCGCCGCCTCCGGGACGACGTGGACCCGATCGGGCGGAAGGGGCGTGCGGCGAATCAGGTCCTCGGCCGTGTGGCGGGACGGAGCGATGATGGCGTCCGCCGTACGGACGGCCCGGCGAAGACCGGCCCGGTACATCGCCCGCCACGTGGGGGGAAATACCGCGGGGATCACCAGGAACGCCAGGTCGTGGACCGTGACGACCAGTCGCTGCCGGGGGGCTTTCGGAGGGACCGCGGCGGGAAGGGGCGAATGCAGGATCTCAGCCCTCCGCAACCGCTCCGGTAGGCGGGGCCGGCCCGACAGGGCCCACCCCGGATAGAGCGTTCGAATTCCCTGCGGCAGGGTCTCGACGCGGAACTCGCCCATCCATGGTTCGTCCACGGCCCTGTCGAAGCGCGCGTGAAACAGGGTCACGTCGAGGGAGGGGTCGGTCCGGGCCAACGCCGGGACGAGCTCCCTGGTGTACGTCCCCATCCCACCGGGGATCGGAGAGAACAGCTGATCCACCAGGATCGCCACGCGACTCACGACGAGTCCTCCGGCGGCCGGGGCGCGAAGGCCTCGGTGCATTCCACTCCGTCCGGTCCGACGGTCGCGGAGTGCTCGGTGTCCGCTTCGACATCTAACCGATCCCCGGGATGGAGTTCGATGTCGAGCCCGTCCCGGCCGTGGAACGTGATGCTGCCCCCCACGCAATACAGGACCTTGTGCTCCTGGTGGTCGTGCCACTCGAAGCGGGACCCCGGCGTGTTCGTCCACGACCGAGGCCGGAGACCCCACGCCGCGAAGCGCGCGTCGACGCCCCGACCCTCCGGCACATCCGCCCGCCGGACACGCAAGGCCACTATGGCAGTCCTTCCCGCTGCAGCGCCGCCATCACCTGGTCCGACGGTTCGATCGCCGGCGTGCGTCGTTCGTCACTCCGCCTCCATGGCCGCGACGATGGCCCGAGCATCGTCGACGTCCGCCTCGTAGACCAGGACCTGGTGACGGTGGCGCGCACCGATCCGGAGGGCGGGGCCGTAGGCGTTGGGTGTGGGCGGATCGGGCGGGTAGACGATCGCCTCGATGCCGGCCGACAGGAGCTGCCCGGCCAGCAACCAGGCATCCTCCCACGGAAGCTCCGCGATCGGTACGGGGGCGTCGTGGCCCGTGGGTTCCACGCGCCTACTTGCTGTCGCCTCGGCCCATTCGGGTATCTGTCCCACGC
>JBHELE010000260.1:0-3067 GCA_046263235.1 Actinomycetota bacterium | reverse complement strand
CTGCTGGTCACCGTCGGGACCGGGATCGGCGGCGGCATCATCGCCGACGGTCGCCTGTTTCGAGGCGCGCACGGCTTCGCCGCCGAGATCGGCCACATCATCGTCGACCCGGGTGGGCCGCGGTGCGGATGCGGGAACCTCGGGTGCTGGGAGCAGATGGCGTCGGGCCGCGCCATCGGGCGGCTCGGGCGAGAGGCCGCCGCCGCGCATCCTGACGGTCGGCTCGTGGCGCTCGCCGGTGGCGATCCCGCGGGGATCGACGGCCGGCTCGTCACGACTGCCGCGAAGGAGGGTGACCCGGTCGCGATCGACGTGCTGTCGGAGGTCGGGCGGCGGTTGGGCGAGGGGATCGCCGGCCTGGTCAACGTGCTCGATCCCGACCGCGTCGTCGTCGGCGGTGGCGCGATCGTGGCCGGGGATCTGCTGTTGGAACCGGCCCGTCGGGCGTTCCGACACACGGTCGAGGCGGTCGAGCACCGACCCGAGGTCCCGATCGTGGCGGCCGAACTCGAGAACGACGCCGGCGCCGTGGGCGCGGCGGACCTGGCCCTTCTGATGGTCGGCGGCGGGGCGGCGGAGACGTGACCGAACCGGCGCTGCGGGTCGGGCTGGTCCTTCCGATGTTCTCCGGCGATCCCGAAAAGGTACTGGCCGCAGCAACCGCGTCGGAGCGACTCGGGTACGACGGGCTGTTCGCGTTCGATCACTTCTTCCCGCCCGGCGGGCGGCCGGACCAGCCGTCGCTCGAGGCATTCACGACGCTCGGCGCGGTGGCGGCGGCCACCGAACGCGTTCGGCTCGGCACCTTGGTCACCCGCGCCGTGCTCCGCCCCCCGGGCATGCTGGCCAAGCTGACCACCACGGTCGACGTGATCAGCGAGGGACGAATGGTCCTCGGCATCGGCACGGGCGACCCAATCGACCGTCCGGAGCACGAGGCGTTCGGATTTCCCGACCTCTCGGTGCCGGACAGGCGGGCGAACCTCGCGGAGACCATCCGCGCGTTGAAGGCGCTGTTCGCTGGCGTTTCGTTCGAGGGCGGCGAGCGCCATCCCCGCCTGGAAGGTCCGCTGCTTCCCCCACCCGTTCAGGAGGGCGGTCCGCCCATCTGGATCGGGGCGCAATCCGACGGGGTCGTTCGGATGGCCGGATCGCTCGCCGACGGATGGAACGGGTGGGGCCTGCACCCCGAAGCGTTCCATCGCAAGGTCGATCTCCTCCACGACGCGGCGTCCGAGGCCGGCCGCGACGTGGAGGCGAGCTGGGCCGGGATCGTGCTGGTGGGCGAGACCGTAGCGGAGGCGGAGCGGCTGCATGAAGCTCGTCTGGCGAAGAACATGGACGCGCTGGCATGGGTGGGACCGGTCGATCGGTTCGCAGAGTTCCTCCATACGCTGCGAGACGCCGGCGCCGTTTGGGCCATCTTCGTGCTGGCCGGACCTCCCGGGAGGCGCGAGCTCATCGCCGAACGGGTCCTCCCGGCGCTCCGGTGATCGCCCGTCGGGCTTTGACGCTCATTCGGCGCCGCCCGTAAGCTCCCTCCGGCCGGGGAGCGGCCGGCGGGCGTGACCTCGCATCTCTCGAAAGGCGAAGCACGGATGCCCAGACGCGTGCTCATCATGGGAGCGGCAGGTCGAGACTTTCACAACTTCAACGTGGTGTATCGGGGCGACCCCGACGTCGAGGTCGTGGCCTTCACCGCCACGCAGATCCCGTTCATCGAGCAGCGCCGGTACCCCCCCGAGCTGGCGGGCCCGGGCTACCCGGACGGAATCCCGATCTTCCTCGAGCACCAGCTCCCGCAGTTGGTCGACGATCTCAAGGTCGACGACGTGGTGTTCGCGTACTCCGACGTTTCGCACGAGTACGTCATGCACCGCGCGAGCATCGCCATGGCGGCCGGGGCGAGCTTCGTCCTGCTCGGTCCCGAAGCGACGATGCTTCAGGCCAGAGTCCCGGTGGTCGCGGTGTGCGCCGTTCGGACCGGCTCGGGGAAGAGCCAGACCACCCGGAAGGTAGTGGACGTCCTGCGGGCCCACGGCCGAACGGCGGTGGTGGTCCGGCACCCTATGCCGTACGGGGACCTCGTGGCCCAGCGGGTCCAGCGATTCGAGACGTTCGACGACCTCGACCGGGCGAACGTCACCATCGAGGAGCGCGAGGAATACGAGCCCCATCTTCGCCGCGGGACCGTCGTGTACGCGGGGGTCGACTACGCCGACATCCTGGACCGGGCCCAGGTGGAGTGCGACGTCCTGGTGTGGGACGGCGGAAACAACGACCTGCCCTTCTACCGGCCGGCGATCCATTTCACGGTGGCGGATCCGCTTCGAGCCGGCCACGAGCTCTCGTATCACCCGGGCGAGACGAACCTTCGGATGGCCGACGTGGTCGTCATCAACAAGGTCGACTCGGCCCCGTTCGAACAGGTCGAGGCGGTCCAGGCCTCCGTCACAGAGGTCAACCCCGACGCGCTCATCGTGATGGCGCGAAGCCCGGTCACCGTGGAGGACGGCGCGGACATCGCCGGCAAGCGCGTCCTGGTGATCGAGGACGGGCCCACGCTGACGCACGGGGAGATGTCGTACGGCGCCGGGGTCGTGGCGGCACGCCAGCACGGCGCGGCGGAGGTGATCGACCCCCGGAGGTGGGCCGTCGGTTCGATGCAACGCGTCTACGCGACGTACGAGGTCGGTCCGGTGCTTCCCGCGATGGGGTACTCCGACCAGCAGCTGCGGGAGTTCGAGACCATGATCAACGCCGCCGGCGCGGAGGCCGTGCTGATCGCGACGCCCATCGACCTTCGGCGCCTGGTCAGGATCGACGCGCCGGCGTTTCGCGTCTCGTACGACCTGGCCGAAGCCGACGGGTCGCCCACCATCGAGGACGCCCTGCGCCCGGTCCTCGAACCCGACTGACGGTCTCGGCATGAAGCGCGTGGTCATCGCCCTTGGCGGCAATGCCCTCCTGCCCCCCGACGACGCGGACACCGCCGAAGCCATGCGGCGGTCGGCGCGCTTCGCCTCCGAGGTGGTGGCGGGCATCGCGGAGGACGGGTGGGAGGTCG
>JBHELE010000259.1:0-5235 GCA_046263235.1 Actinomycetota bacterium | reverse complement strand
GACTTAGCGTCGGCCTGCTCATCTGAGCTATCCACTTGATCGCGGCTGCGACGGTCCGTCCGTGCCCCGCGCGGAGGACGGACTTGAAAGCGCCCCGTGTCTCGCCGTTCGTATCGATCGGTTCGTCGCGTGACCGTCGCGGTGGTCACGGCTGTGTCATCTCTTGCCACCACCATCGCGGTCTCAGCGCTTCCGGCGTCTGCGGGGCCCCCGGCGGCTACTGCGCCATGAACGCTCACATTCCGATCAATGGGCGATTTTCGGCCCAGCGTTTCCGATCCTGTACGGAATCAATGAAGGGATCAGCTGGGTGTTCGCTGGCGACCGGTCGGCTTGTTACAACTTGTTCGAGGTATCGGCGGGTCTGTACGACGGCGGATATAGAGAGTGCTTTGCGTGAGCCATGAGAGGTGGCTCGGTCGCGTCGTTCTCCTCGGAGTTCTATTGATGTTCTCCGCTGCGTGTGAACATCCGTCGTCGTTCGAGGCGATTAGCGTTACGCGGACTCCCAGCGGAGATCTTAACGTTCTCTATTGGGCATGCCCGGGTGAGCGTGTGTTGAGCGTTGAATTGGTTGAAACTCAAGGACAGATCATTGGCGACGGCGGCGACACCGTGCTCTGGAGGGCCGTATCGCGGCAGGGAGTCATGACCCGATCTTTTGTGATCGGGACGGCTCCCCCGGGTTTTGTTGAGACTCAGGGCCTGGATCGGCCCATCGCCGCCGACACGATGCTGTCAACAGTCGTGAGGACGAACCGAGCCGCAGCAGTGTCGATGAATTTCAGGCCGTCAGAAATTACCACTGGTTTAGTCCGAACTCGTCTGGGCGAAGACTTGGCTCGGCCCGCGTTCGTCGACCGAGCAAACGATGGATGCCGCTGAGCCCGCGCGGCACTTCGCGCCCCGGGGTCCGGATCCAACTCGAACGCGGCGACATCACGCAGGCGCGGGTCGATGTCATCGTCAACGCCGCTAACTCCTCATTGATGGGTGGCGGCGGGGTCGACGGCGCCATCCACCGAAAGGGCGGGCCCGAGATCCTGGCCGAATGCAAGCGGGTCCGCGCCGAGATGTATCCCGACGGCCTCCCCACCGGACAAGCCGTGGCAACGACCGCGGGGCGCCTTCCCGTCCGATGGGTCATCCACACCGTCGGGCCGGTCTACGCCAAGTCCGAGGATCGTTCGGACCTGCTGGCAAGCTGTCACACGGAGGCCCTCCGGGTCGCCGACGAGCTGGGAGCAAAGACGGTCGCCTTCCCGGCCATCTCCACCGGCGTGTACGGCTACCCGCTGGAGGAAGCCGCGCCGGTCGCCATCGCGGCTGTCCGGGGCGCGCGCACGAACGTCGAAGCGGTGACCTTCGTCCTGTTCGACGACGAGGCGTACGCGGCGTTCGAGCGGGCGCTCGGTAGCCAGTCCGATTAGTCGAGCGTCGCCAGGAACTCCCGGATCGCCGCGACCACTTGGTCCCGAGCTTCGAACTGCGGCACGTGGCCTGTCTTCGGCAACAGCATCAGCTCGGAGTTCGGCAGGGCATGTGCCAGCCGTATGCCGAGTCGAGGCGGCACCAGCCGGTCGTCCTCCCCCACCATCACCAACGCGGGCTGCTTGATCCGACGGAGCGACGCCCAGAACGGCTCCTTCGACTCCGTCACCACGTGGCGCATGGACGAAAGGAACGCCACCCGCGCCCGGGGCTCCCGATAGACCCGAATGAAGTCGCGAGCGGCGAGACGGATCTCCTCCCTGCCTATGTCGTCTGGCCGGGAGAACAGGTTGTCGAGCATCCGCTCCAGCCACCGCGCCCGCAGCGGGAACGGCAACCCGGCGAACTCACTGGGGAGGACACGGAGGAAGCCCATGAGATACCGCCACCGCAATCCCGGCACTGCCGCGCAGATCAGCGCCAGGCCGCGAACCCGGTTGGCCGACCGAAGGGCCAGCTCGAGCCCGATCCGCCCGCCCATGGAGTTCCCCGCAACGACGGCCTGCTCGACGTCGAGCTCGTCCATCAGGTGGCGAATCACCCGCGCGTAGAACCGAGCCGAATAGTCCGCCGGCGGCTTGTCCGATTCTCCATGTCCGGGGAGGTCCGGAACGATCAGCCGGTGGCCGTCGGACAGGTCCGACAGGAGCGGCACCATCGAGATCTTCGACGCGCCCATCCCGTGCAGCAGGACCAGCGGCGATCCGCCCCCGATCAAGTAGCACGACAGCTTCATCCCGTCGGCGACCACCTCGACCTGGTCGAGGTCGGACGCGCGGCGGGCCCGTTTCCACGGGCGAAACAGCGTCTGCAGGCGAACGGCCAGGTCAAGGTTCCCCTGCACGGTGAGCCGGCGCTCCAGGAACGCCTGGGGACCGGTCGTCAGGCCCTCGTCGATCCCGAACCACGTCTCGGCACCGGTGGCGACGACGGTCTGGGGACGCGAGGCCGGTCCCTCGGTGACCGTGCAGGATTGCTCGGCGATGGAGATGGTGTACGGCTGGCCGTCGACCCGGAGCTCCCAGGTCGCCCGCAGCCCGTTCGCCGATTCCTTCCGAAAGCGCTTGGAGAGACTTCGTATCCGTTCGTCCACGACCGTCCTGGGGACGGTGGAACGAGCCGCCCTTCCTGCCATCGCCCGAGACTGTATCGGGAAACGAACCGACGCCCAAGCATCGGTTGCGGGCTCGGCATCTGCCGGGAGAGGCTACCCTTGAGTCTTCGACGAACACCCGGTACCCTCGCCGGACCGCGACGGCGGGCGTGGGTGGGAGGGGAGCCGTGCAGCAGCAGAACCTGGTGCTGATCCTGGCTCGTGAACTGGCCGACAAGCTGGCCACGGCCACCTTCGTCGTCGACCGCGATGGACGGCTGGTGTACTTCAACGAGGGGGCTGCGGACATCCTAGGCTTGACGTTCGGCGAGGCCGGACACCTTCCCCTGGAGCGATGGGCCGCGGACTTCTCGCCCGTGGACGAGAGCGGTCAGCCCCTCGACGCCGACGACCTTCCCCTGGTGGTGGCCCTGCGACGCCACGAGCCATCCCACCGCGGCTTTCGTATCCGCGGCCGCGACGACCAGATCCGCGAGATCGCCGTCACCGCCATTCCCCTGTTCGCCCACGCCGAGGAGTTCGTCGGGGCCGTGGCCATCTTCTGGGAGGCTCCCGTCCCGGCGACGAAGGAGCCCACGTAGTGCGGGCGAAGGTGTGGGGATGCCGAGGATCGCTGGCGGCTCCGGGCCCGGAGACCGTTCGGTACGGCGGGAACACGTCCTGTGTGGAGATTCGCCTCTCGGACGACCACCTGATCGTGATCGACGCCGGGACCGGGATCCGTAACCTCGGCGTTTCGCTGGTGGACAACACACCGCAGCGGGTCGACATCTTGCTCACGCATCTGCATCTCGACCACATCGAGGGTCTGGGGTTCTTCATGCCGATTTGGGACCCCAACTGCGAGGTGCACCTGTGGGGCCCGGCGTCGCCGAACAAGACCCTTCGCGAGCGCGTGACCACGTACTTCGCCCCGCCGCTGTTCCCGGTGCACATGGACGACGTTCCGGCGCGATGCATGTTCCACGACGTGCCCGACGTGGAGTGGGCCCTGGGGCCGGCCACGCTCCGGGCCGCCCAGGTGACCCATCCCGGACCGACGCTGGGATATCGTCTCGAGGAGAACGGCAAGACCCTGGCCTACATCTCGGACCACGAGCCGGCGCTTGGTGTGGACCTCACCACGGCGTCCCCGGAATGGGTGTCTGGGTTCGCGGTGGCCCAGGGAGCCGACGTGCTGTTCCACGACTCCCAGTACACCGAGGACGAGTACCCGCAACGAGTGGGGTGGGGGCACTCGAGCATCGCCCACACGGTCCTGTTCGGACTCATGACCAAGGTCCAGCGGCTGTACATGTTCCACCATGACCCCCTGCACACCGACGACCAGCTCGAGGCCATGCTGGTGCGGGCCAAGGAGCTGTGGGGGCCCGAGCACGACGGGCTGATCCTGTCGTACGAGGGCATGGAGGTCGAGATCACGTAGGCGTCGGCTAGACTTCGGCGCCATGCTCCTGGAAGGCAAGAAGCTCCTGATCACGGGCGTCCTGACGCCGCAGAGCATCGCGTTCGAGGCGGCCCGGGTGGTCCAGGAGCAGGGCGCGGAGATCGTCCTCACGAGCTTCGGGAAGGCCATGGGGCTGACGGCCCGAACGGCCCGTCGGCTCCCCGATCCGCCCGATGTGCTCGAGCTCGACGTGAACGAGCCGGAGCACGTCGACCGCCTGCGCGACGAGCTGGGGTCGCGGTGGGATCGGTTGGATGGGTTGCTGCACGCCATCGCGTTCGCCCCGAACGATGCCCTGGGCGGGGCGTTCCTGGACACGCCGTGGGAGAGCGCGGCGTTCGCCTTCCGAACCAGCGCGTACTCGTTGAAGGCGCTGACCACCGGTCTGCTACCGCTGATGAAGGAGAACGGTGGGTCGGTGGTGAGCATGGACTTCGACGCCCGGGTCGCCTGGCCGGTGTACGACTGGATGGGCGTGAGCAAGGCCGCGCTCGAGTCGATCACGAGGTACCTGGCCAGGTACCTGGGCCAGTTCGGGATCCGAGTGAACTGCGTCTCGGCCGGACCGGTCCGGACGATGGCCGCGAAGAGCATCCCGGGCTTCGACCTGCTGGCTCAGGGGTGGGCAGCGCGGGCCCCGTTGAAGTGGGACGTCCGTGACCCCGAGCCCGTGGCCCGGACGGTGGCGTTCCTGCTGTCGGACTGGGCCCGGATGATCACCGCCGAGATCGTCCACGTGGACGGCGGGTACCACGCCATGGGCGCTGAGATCGTGGAGCACCTGGTGATGGGAGCCCAGCAGCCGCCGGAGCCTCTCGACGCCTCGGAGTGAACCGCCCAATCCGGATCCGCGGCGCCGGGGGTCGCCGGGGCTAGACTTCGAAGCGATGGCCGAAGAGCCGAAACAGATGTCGGATCGCATCGCGGCGGCGATCGAGCGGGCCAGGGCCGGTGGCGCGGAGAAGTACCACCAGAAGGCGGCCGAGCAGGGAAAGCTGTTCGTCCGGGAGCGGCTTCGACTCCTCCTCGATGACGCCGATTCGTTCGCCGAAGAAGGCCTCCTGGTTGAGGCGCTCGCGGGCGACCTTCCCGCCGACGCGGTCATCACGGGCGTCGGCGAGATCCACGGACGACCGGCGGCCGTCATGGCAAACGACTCCCCGGTGAAGGCCGGGTCATGGGG
>JBHELE010000258.1:0-7585 GCA_046263235.1 Actinomycetota bacterium | reverse complement strand
CCGAGACCAGCATCCTCGACACCCACGGCATCGCCTCGACGCTCGAGGAGATCGAACCGGTCACCGACGCCCCCGGAGTGGCCGCCATGATCCTGATGGCTCGGGAGGTCCACGTGGCCCCCGCGCTGCGCCGGTACATCGTCGGGCTCTCGGACGCGTCGCGGCGGCACCCCGACGTGTACCTCGGAGCGAGCCCCCGGGCCTCGATCATGCTCCTGCGGGCGTCGCGCGCCGTGGCGGCATCGGAGGGACGCGACTATGTCATCCCGGATGACGTGAAACGCTTGGTGGTGCCGGTGTTCGCCCACCGCGTGATCGTGTCCGCGGACGCCAGCATGAACGGCCGGAGCCCGATGTCCGTCCTCGCCGACCTGGTCGACGACGTGCCGGTCCCGGTCCGCAGGAAAGCCTGATGCCGACCCGTCGGGGCTGGGCGGCCGTCGCCGCCGGCGTTGGGCTCTGGATCGCGGCTCGAATCGTCGGCTCGTCCGATCTCCACCTCGCGGCTGCCGGATTCCTCGTCGTCCCATTGGTGACCACGCTGTACGTGCGGTTCGCGCGGGTCCGCCTGTCGATCCGGCGTCACGTCTCTCCCGCCCGGATCTTCGCCGGCGGCCGGACGACGGTGGGGCTGCGCCTGGAGAACCTGAGCTTCCAGACCACCCCGTTCCTGCTTCTGGAGGACTCGCTCCCGTCGGACCTGGGACGCCCCGCCCGGCTCGTGGCGGCCGGCATCCCGCCTCGGAACCACCTGGAGACTTCGTACACGATCAGCGCCCGCCGCCGCGGCAAGTATCGAATGGGGCCGCTCTCGATCTTCGTGTCCGACCCGTTCGGACTGGCCCGAACCAGGGTCGAAGCGAGCGGCCGGAGCGACCTGGTCGTCTACCCGGAAGTGGAGAGCGTCGACGCGTCGCATCTTCTGTCGCAGGGCGTGGGGTCCGGTGAGTCCACGGCGCGGCAGCTCCACCGGACCGCCGCCGAGTTCTACACGATGCGGGAATACGTCACCGGCGACGACCTTCGGCGCATTCACTGGCCGAGCGTGGCCAAGACCGGTCAGCTCATGATTCGGCAGGACGAATCGACCCGCCGGTCGACCGCGACGATCTTTCTCGACAATCGAACCAACGTCCTCGGACCGGCCGGATCCGAGGCGTTCGAGCGGGCCGTGTCCGTTGCGGCATCGCTGGGCGTGGCATTCGTCCGGTCGGGATTCGCCGCCTATCTGGCGACCGCGGACCGTCCGCCCCACCCCGTGACGGAGGAAGGACTCCTGGAAGCGACGGCGGGCATGTCGCTCACGCAGAGCCGTCACACCACCGATGTGGCCACGACGCTCCGATCGGGATCCCTGGCCGACACGACCCTGGCCTTCGTCTCGGCGCCACCGCCGGCCTCGGACCTCCCGTCCGTGGTGCGGCTCGGAACGTCGTTCGGGCGGAAGCTGGCAGTGCTGGTATATCCGATGGACCCGGGGGCGCTTCCGGCGGTGGCCGGTGAAGAGCTTCGGGCGCGGGCGTCGACGGCCCGCGCGTCGCTGACGCGGGCGGGGTGGGAGGTCTACGTGCTTCCACCGAACGGAAAGCTCGGAGAGGTATGGGAAAAGACATCGAAGAACCTGCGGGCGGGCGCCTTCTCCTCCTGACCTCGCTGATCGCGGTGGCGACCACCGCGACGGTCGGGTTCGGGAGGGTCTTTCGCGGCCATCTTCCGACGTTGAAGCTGTGCCTGGCCGGCGCGGCCGCGATCCTGTTGGCCTGGGCCCTCGAGCGACGGCACGTTGCGCTGGCCGTGCTGGGAACGGTTATCGGCCTGGCCGTGACGATCGGTCTGGCGGTCTTCCCCGGGACCACCTGGTACGGGCTCCCCACCCTGGACACCCTTCGAGCCGGGCTGGATGCGCTCGATAGGGTCGGGAACACCGCGCAGGCCCAGGTGGCTCCGACCCCTCCGCTGGTGGCGTTGTTCCTTCCCGCGCTGGTGGCGGTGTGGTCGGCGGGGTTCGCGCTGCACTCGATGGTGGTCCGGGCCCGGAGCCCGTTCCTCGGCCTGCTCCCGCCCGCCGCGCTGCTGGCCTTCGCCAATATCGTGGTCGAGGACGGAGTCCGGCCGGCATACGTGCTGGCGTTCCTGGCGGCCGCGCTGATCCTGCTGTTCGCCGACTCACTGCGGCGAGTGGCGCACTGGGGTCCCGTCACGTCGTGGCGAACCCCATTCCAACCGAGGACGGACAGCCTCGCGGCGCGGCTTCGTTCGTCCCTGCGGATCGGGGCCTTCGCCACGGGACGTCCTGCCCGCCGCGTCGCCACCGCGGCCCTGGCCGCGACGCTGGCCGGCGCCTGGGTCCTGCCGGGGTTTCGGTCCGCTGGCCTCGTCTCGTTCTCCGGAGAGGTGAGCCCGCTCCACGTCTCCATCGACCCGATCGTCGAGATCCGTCCGGCCCTGCTGAATCGCCAACCGGTCGAACTCTTCACCGTGGAGAGCTTGCATCCCTCGTACTGGCGGTTCCTCTCGCTCGATCAGTTCGACGGCGAGCGCTGGACCTCGTCCAACCCGGATGCTGCCGGTGGCGACACGGTTCGAGGCGGTGGCGTGATCGCGGCGACGCACATCGACGTCGACCGGGCCGGTCTCGCCACGAGGCTCCTCGAACAGGAAATAACGGTCCAGAAGCTGCGGCAGCCCTGGTTGCCCGCCGCCTACACCCCCATCGGGATCTCGGTGACGCGTTCTGAGGTGAGGTACGACGCCACGGGGGACGT
The DNA here is from genome assembly GCA_046263235.1 of Actinomycetota bacterium. Lineage (GTDB taxonomy): Bacteria > Actinomycetota > UBA4738 > UBA4738 > UBA4738 > JBHELE01. The sequence continues at coordinate 4,820 of JBHELE010000258.1, read as the reverse complement.
CCTGTTCGCCGACGAAGGGACGTACCCCGGGTTCTCCTACAAGGTGATGTCGAGCCTGACCGTCCCATCCCCGGGGGCCATCGCGGCCGAGCCCCTCCCCGACCGATCGGTCGTAGAGGCGTACACCCGGCTTCCCGCCACGCCGCCGGCCATCGTGCGGCTGGCCCACCGCCTGACCGATGACGAGCCGACCGTGTACGGCAAGGTCCTGGCGATCCAGAACTACCTGCGGGAGAACTTTCGCTACGACCTGCGCGTCCCGGCCGGCCACGACAGCAACCACATCCTCCGATTCCTCACCCAGACGAAGGCGGGCTACTGCGAGCAGTTCGCGGGATCGATGGCCGTACTCCTGCGGGCCATCGGGATCCCGACGAGGGTCGCCGTCGGCTTCACGCCGGGGCGGTTCGATCCGAAGGCGAACCTGTGGCGGGTGACGCTGCAGAACGCGCACGCGTGGGTGGAAGTGTTCTTCCCGAGCTTCGGGTGGCTGTCGTTCGAGCCGACCCCGTCGCGCACGAACCCGACGGCAGAGACCTACGACGAACCACTGCCCGGAACGGTCGCCAACGTGTTCGGCTGCCCCGGCCTGACACTCGAAGAGTGCCAGGCGCAAGTCGGCGGCGTTCAGGGAAATGGGCAGAACCGTACATCGGAGAACTCGTCCGACCGGCCGCGGCTCGGAAGCGACCTTGCCGAGGGGATTCCGCCACCGTCGGCGGGAACGCTGCCGCCGCTGCAGCTGGCTCCCCCCGCGGAAGAGCCGTCGTGGATCCCGCGCGCGGTCGTGGCGGCGCTCATCCTCCTGGCCGTCCTCGCGCTCGGAGTCCCCCTCTGGAAGGGCGCCAGGCGACGGCTTCGTCTGGCTCGGGCCCGCCAACCGGCGGAACGCGTGCTGGTGGCCTTCGACGTCATGACTCAGGAGGCTGCCGACCTCGGGTTCGCCCGCCGGTCGAACGAAACGCTCCTCGAATACCAAACGCGGCTCCGACAACGCGTGAGCGCCCTGGACGGTGACCTCGATCGGCTGACCGCGCTGACCACGGTGGCCGCCTACGCCGACAGGGCCGTGGGGGACGCCGACGCTGACGCCGCCATCACCTCCGCACGGCGAGTGACCGGAGACCTTCGCAAGGCCGCCGGACCTGCCAGGCGCATCGCCGGCCGTTATCGATTCAACCGGATGCCGCCGGCGTTCTGAGGCGCCGGCGTCACATCCCCAGTCGAACCTCTCGGTGTGCCTCCTTGAGGGCCCGGAGGAATTGGTCGCGGTCCGCCTTGAACTCTTCGACCTCCGTGGCGACCTGCCTGGTCACCTCGTCGATCGCCACGAAGAACGCCATCTGGCCCTGCCGGAGGGCGTCGAGGACCTCGCCCTCCCGCCGCACCACCCGGAACACCGACTTGCCGTCGGTGACGAGCTTCACCTCCGAGAGGTGCTGATCGAGTCCGGCCTTCTTGTTGAGGAACTCCCACGCCCGGCGGACGCGCTGCAGTGAAAGCCCTCCGTCCAACAACGACTTCACAACGCGAAGCGCCACGAGATCGCGAAACGAATACAGGCGGGGCACTCCCGGACGCCCGCCGGTCTGCTGAAGAGACGGACGCACCAACCCGATCTCGTCCCAGTATCGAAGCTGGCGCGACGTACATCCGGTGAAGCGGGAAGCCTGGTGTGCAGTGAAACCCTCCAACGTCGCTCCTCGTGCTCGTCACACCTGGATCGGACGTGCCGCCGCTTGGGCCACGCCGAAGGGGAAGCGTTGACGTTTCTAGCGCAGGGCGAACGGGCGTGCAAGACGACGCCACGAGCAGCGGCGATGCATCATCGATTCGGCGGAAGTGTTCGGCGACGATCCTCGACGCCGGCTGGAGGTTGCCGCTACCCCTCCCCGCGAGGCCGACGAAAACGCTCGGCGAGACGCGCCAGCGCGGCGGTGAGCGACAGCCGGCTCCCCAGCTCGAGCGATCGAAGCTGCTCTCGTCCCATCCGCTTCAGATGGGTGTAGACGAGCAGGCCGGAGCCGAGCATGACGATGAAACCGCTCACCGCAACCCACAGGCTCACGGAATAGAACATCAGCAGAACGAACCCGACGATGAACGCCGCGATCCCCCATCGAATCCGACGAAGAGCGTGTGAGGCGACCGTGGCCCGGGTCACTGAGTGGACCAGACGAGGATCTTCCTCGGCGAGCCGCCGCTCGATCTCCTCGAGGATGCGCTGTTCGTGTTCTGACAGCGGCACGGGGGTCCTCAGTTCTCTCGTGGGGCTCGCCCCATTATAGGAAGGGCCCCGACGCTCGAACTACTCCCCCGATCCCTTGAGGAGATTGGCCGGGACGGCGGCGTCGCGGCCGAACCGCCGGTGAATCTCGTCCAGGGCCCGCTCGGCGTCACCCCACCGGCCCGCCCGGACCAGCGCGATCTGCTCCGCCCCGGCCTCGACCAGGCCCGTCGCCGCCACGCCGAGCAGCCGAAACCGCCGGCGCCCTGGCGGAAGCTTCAGCAGCAGCTCCCGAGCCGCGCCGTAGATATCCAGACCTAAATCGGTCGGATCGGCGAGCGTTCGGGAACGCGTGAGGGTGGTGAAGCTCGGCAACCGGAGCTTCACGCTGATGGTCCGAGCCCGGTAGCCGTCGGCGCGGAGTCGCTCGGCCACGCGGTGCGACAGCGCCAGCAGCTGCCGAAGGATCTCATCCTGATCGTCCAGGTCACGCGGAAAGGTCTCCTCGTGGCTGACGGACTTCGGCGCCTCGAACGGCACCACCTTTCGATCGTCTTCGCCATGCGACAGCGAATGCAGCATCTGGGCGTGCGCCCCTCCGATGGCCCGCTCCAGGATCACTGGGGGTGTTCCGGCGAGGTCGCCGACCGTGCGCAGTCCCAGGCGGCGGAGCGGCTCGGCAGTTCGCTCCCCAACCCCCCACAGCGCGTCGACCGGGAGGGGATGGAGGAACTCGAGCGTCCGATCGTGCCGCACCACCAACAGGCCATCCGGCTTCGCCTGCACCGATGCGACCTTGGCCACGAACTTGTTGCGGGCGACGCCGATCGAGGCCGTGAGGCCGAGCTCGTCCCGGACCGCGGATCGAATGCGTTCCCCGATCGCCGGCGGCGGACCGAACAGGAGCGTCGCCCCCGACACGTCGAGGAACGCTTCGTCCAGGGCGAGGGGTTCGACCTGGGGGGTCACGGTGAGGAGGATCTCCCGGAACCGGTTCGAGTAGGCCCGATACGACTCGAAGTCCGGAGACCGAAAGACGGCGTCCGGGCAGAGGCGGCGGGCCCGGACGCTCGGCATCGCCGAGTGGAGGCCACGGGCTCGGGCTTCGTACGACGCCGACATGACCACACCGCGCGTCCCGGCGCTGCCGACCACGACCGGTTTGCCGGCCAGCGACGGATCCTTCAGCACCTCGACGGAGGCGTAGAAGGAATCCAGGTCGACGTGCAGGATCGGTTCGCCGGGTCGCCGGTGCGATGCTGAGGTCGGCACGATTCGCGAGGGAGCCTACCAACCCGCCGACCCACCGCTGGAATGCCACAGCTTCCTGGCCGGTCCCCGCGCTGCCATGCCGTGTCCGGGTGGAACCAGCGAGCCGAGGGGGGCGCGTGGCTTCGGCCGTTCGGCGCCGTCCGCAGGAAGCGGGTGGCCGCTCGGTCCACGGCGGGGTCCCCATGGGACATGCCGGTCCGGCCAGGCCGACCGGTCCGGAGGGCCGGCCCCTTCGGCGAGCGCTTCGGCCAGCCGTCCCTCCCGACGGGCCCTGGCCAGGGTCACCAGGTCCCACGCCTGCTCAGCGATGACGCTCACCCCGCGCACGCCGGTCCGTCGAACCCGTCCCCAGATCGCCAGGAGGAACCCGTGGAAGATCGCCTTGGCACACCACGGCTGAACCCGCTCGAACACGGTAGCGTCGGCCAGCCCGGTGCCGTCGTCCAGGGTCAGGAAGATGATGCGCTGTCCACTCTTCACCGCCGGCGTCTGCGATGCGACCTTCACTCCGGCCACCATGGCCCATCGATCGCCTCGAAGGGACGGCAAATCCTCCGCGAACGTCACGCCGAGGTCGTCCAGCAGTGGCCGGTAGAAGTCGACGAGATGCCGGGACGCGTCCATGCCGATCACCTCGAGCTCGGCCTTGACGGTCTCGGCGACCGAGTAGTCCCGAAGGATCTTCGGCGTCGGCGCTTCGGCGAACGGTAGCGCGGCCTGCTCGCTCTCGCGCGGCGCGTCCGCCGTCATGGCCACGAACAGCCGGTCTCGCCGCGATCCACCCGGCAGCCGATCGAACGCCCCGGCATGCGCCAGCGCCTCCGTCACGGGACGGGAGACATCGGTTCGTCGCAGGAAGTCGCCCACGTCCGCGAAGGGTTGATCGTCACGCGCCTCGAGGATCGACCGGACCTCGGCATCGGAGATCCCATGGACATCCTTGAGAGCGAGCCGGATCCCATATCGAGGTAGCTCGGGCCGCGCTGAGGTCGGGCTCCCTCGCGCGCCCACGACCACCTCGACCACGTAGTCAGGCTCGGACGCATTGACATCCAAGGGGAGGATCTCGATGCCGTGATGCCTGGCGTCTTCAAGGATCAGGCGCCGCGGATACATGCCCGGTTCGTGGGTCAGGACTCCCGCCAGGAAGTGCGCGGGGTGATGGGCCTTCAGCCACGCCGACTGGTACGTCGGGACGGCGAACGCCGCGGCGTGGGCCTTGCAGAATCCGAACGAGGCGAACGACACGACCTCGTTCCACACCCGCTCGGCATCGGCTTCGGTCACGCCGTTCCCGATGCAATGTTCGACGAAGTCGGCG
>JBHELE010000257.1:0-5869 GCA_046263235.1 Actinomycetota bacterium | reverse complement strand
GACTACCAGAGCATCGCCCGCCTGACCCAGGCCATGCAGCAGCAGAACTGGTTTCCCGACGTGATGGACTGGGACTCGGTGGTGTACGACTCGGAGTTCCTGGACCGCGCGCAGGGGTCGGCCAACGGGTCCTTGTTCTTCATGAACACCGCGATGATCGAGGAGATCAACGGCAACCCGGAGATGCAGCTGTACCGGGACTGGCTGGGCCGCGTGTCGCCCGGCTCGGCCCCCGACTATTTCGGTCTCTATGCCTGGTCGGCGGCGCGGATGTTCCAGCAACTGGCCACGAAGATCGGTCCGAACCTGACCAGGGATGCGCTGTTCGCGCAGCTGAAGGGCCTTCATTCATGGGACGGCCACGGGTTGCATGCGGCCCACGACATCGGCAAGAAGACGGCCTCCAACTGCTTCATGTACGGAAAGGTCACCACGAACAGGTTCGTCAGAGTGTTCCCCGGCAGTGGATGGACGTGTGGCTACGGACCGCTGCTCAATACGTAGATGGCGAAGCGGACGTAGGGCGAGGGGTCGATGAGCGAATTCCTCTCGTTCACGGTGATCGGCATCGTCACCGGCTCGATCTACGCCGTGGCGGCCAGCGGCATCGTGGTCACGTATGCAACCTCCGGGATCTTCAACATCGCCCACGGGGCCATCGGGATGATCATGGCCTTCACGTTCTGGCAGTTCCGCGTGGCCTGGGGGGTGCCCGGCCCGCTGGCGTTCGTCATCGTGGTGTTCCTGATCGCCCCGTTGGTAGGGGCGCTCATCGAGCGCATCCTGATCCGGAACCTGCGGGGAGCGTCGATCGGGACCACGCTCGTCGTGACCGTGGCGCTGATGTCGGTCCTGATCGGCCTGGCCAACGCCATCTGGAATCCGCAGGAGGGTCGCAACGCTCCGCAGTTCTTCGGCCTCAACCAGTTCACGGTCTTCGGCATCAACGTCACGTGGCACGAGGCGATCGCGATGCTGGCCGCCGCGGTTGTGGCGCTGCTGCTGTGGCTCTTCCTGACACGCACGAGATCGGGCATCGCGATGCGGGCGGTGGTCGACGACCGAAACCTGATGGCGCTGAACGGAGCGCGGCCGGACCGTCTCAGCATGGCCAGCTGGGCCATCGGCGCGTCGCTGGCCGCGCTGGCCGGCATCCTGATCGCCCCGAAGCTCCAGCTCAACGTCACCGTGCTGACGCTCCTGGTGGTCAACGCGTATGCCGCGGCGGTGGTGGGGAAGCTCCGGAGCCTGCCGCTCACATTCGTCGGCGCCATGGCCCTGGGCCTGATCGAGAACTACGCCACGAACTACATCCACCTGAGTGGAGCGTTGGTGAACCTGCGGTCGGCACTCCCGACCATCTTCCTGTTCGTCTTCCTCCTGCTGGTGCCGGAAGCCCGGCTTCGGGCCGGCCGGATCGCCGGCTCGATCATCCCGAGGCTCCCCAGCCGCAAGCAGACGCTCGCCGGTGGCGTGTTCCTCGTGGCGGCGGCCTATCTCGTCTCCTCGTTCCTCGGCGCCGGAGACTTGACCCGCGTCACCGAGGGCCTGGCCTTCGCCATCATCATGCTGTCGCTCGTCCCACTGGTCGGATTGAGCGGCCAGGTCTCGCTGTGTCAGATGACCTTCGCCGGACTCGGCGCGGTGGCGATGGCGAAGGTCGCCCAGGACGGGGAGATCTTCGGATACGTGGCCGCCATCGGTCTGGCCGCCATCGTCGGTGCGGTCATAGCGCTTCCGGCGCTGCGCCTCCAGGGCCTGTACCTGGCCCTGTCGACGATGGCCTTCGCCGTCCTGATGGATGTGCTGTTCTTCCCGAACGAGAACATCTTCGCGAACTACGGCGCCGCCGCCGTGGCCCGGCCGGACGTGCTGGGGATCTCCTTCGCGGGCGACCGGGCGTTCTTCGTCCTGCTGGCGGTGGTGTTCGCGGGGCTGTCCTTTCTGGTCATCTCGATCCGACGAAGTCAGTTCGGACGCATCCTCACGGCCATGCGCGACTCGCCCGTCGCCTGTGCCACGCTCGGGCTCAACCTGACCAGGACGAAGCTGGCCGTGTTCATGCTGTCCGCGGGGATGGCCGGTCTGGGCGGTGCTCTCTACGGGGGCGTGACCGGTTCCGTCGGTCAGAACAACTTCCTGATGTTCCAGACGTTGCCGCTCCTCCTCCTCGCGGTCATCGGCGGTATCACCAGCGCCAGCGGCGCCCTGCTCGGGGGGATGTTCTTCGCGCTCAACAACGTCCTGCAGCAGAAGATCCCGAGCGTCGCGGGCGTCAACTTCATCTCCGTGGGCCTGGTGGCGATCCTGATCGGTCGCAACCCGAACGGCATCGCCCAGATGATCGCGGAGAACCTCCGCCGGGTCCTCCCTGGACGGCGCCCGGCCGAGCCCACAGAGGTCCAGGCCGTCCCCGCGTCGACGGAGGAGGTGGGGCGGGTTGCCGCTGCTGCAGGCTGAGGACATCCAGGTTCGCTTCGGCGGGCTGATCGCCCTGGACGGCGCCCGGCTGCTCGTCGAGGAGGGCCACATCACCGGGCTGATCGGACCGAACGGCGCCGGAAAGACCACGATGTTCAACGTCATCTGCGGACTGCAGGAGCACGTCCGGGGACACGTGTTCCTGGACGACCGGGACATCACCAAGCTGAAGCCGTTCCAGCGGGCCCGCCGGGGGATCGCCCGGACGTTCCAGCGTCTTGAGATCTTTGGTTCGCTGACCGTGTACGAGAACGTGCTCATGGGCGCGGAGACCAAGCGTCGGTACTCGAACCACAAGTTCGACCCGCGCACGGCGACGAGGAGCTTGCTGGCCACGCTCGGGCTGGAGCGGGTGGCCGACGTGCGGGCCGACGCCATGCCCACCGGAATGGCCCGGCTGGTCGAGCTGGCCCGGGCCCTGGCCACGAAGCCGCGGGTGCTGCTGCTCGACGAGCCTTCGTCCGGGCTGGGCGACCAGGAATCCGACGAGTTCGCGGACCTCCTGCTTCGCCTGACCGGCGAGGGGCTCGGCATCCTGCTGGTCGAGCACGACGTGGACTTGGTCATGCGCGTGTGCGACCAGATCTTCGTCCTGGACTTCGGGCGCCCCATCGCCCAAGGAACCCCGGCCGAGATCCAGGCCCACCCCGCCGTCCAAGCGGCGTACCTCGGGACGGCCGAGGGCGCGGAGGAGCTCCTGGAGATGGGCGAAGAGGAGGAGGTCCCGGCGTGACCGACCCGATCCTCGAGCTGATCGACGTGCGGGCCGGCTACGGAAAGATCGAGGTGCTGCACGGCGTGGACCTGGTCGTCCCGGAGCGGTCGGTGGTCGCGCTCCTCGGCCCCAACGGGGCTGGGAAGACCACCACCATCAAGGTGGCCAGCGGTCAGATGCGTCCCACCTCGGGTCACGTGCACGTCGGCGGACGCCATGTCAACGGCGTCTCGCCGGACGACCTCGCCCGCGCCGGTGTGTGCACCATCCCGGACGGGCGTGGAGTCTTCCCGAACCTCACCGTGACCGAGAACCTGAAGATGGTGACGTACGCCCGCAAATCCGTCTCCGCGGTGCTCGATAGGTCCTTCGACGTATTTCCGAAGTTGAAGCAGCGCCGGCACCAGCTGGCTGGCACCATGTCCGGCGGTGAGCAGCAGATGCTGGCCCTGGCCCGGGCCGTGGCCACCGACCCGGCGTTGCTGATGCTGGACGAGATCTCCATGGGGCTGGCTCCCCTCGTGGTGGAGGAGCTGTACGAGGTGATCGGGTCGATCGCGCGCGAGGGGGTGTCGGTCCTGCTGGTCGAGCAGTTCGCCCAAACGGCGCTGGGGGCCGCCGACTACGCTGCGATCATGGTCCAGGGCGTCATCCATTCCGTCGGCCAGCCGGCCGACGTGGCCGACGAGCTGTCGGGGGCCTACCTGGGAGCGGGGGTCGGATGAGGCGCTCGATGAGAGATCGGATCACCGTCCGCCGCGGAGTCGTCACGGTCGGCTTGCTGTTGGCACTCACCGTAGGTAGGGCGAACGCGGCCGGAGCGCAGACCGAGCTCGGTGGATTCCAGGTCTCGGCGACGGCCGCCGCGGTTTCCTTCGTTTACAACCAGCCGAGCTTCGGCATCTCCACCGCGCCGTGCCCGACGTTTCCGTTCGACCTGTCGCGTTCGACCGCGACGGCCGACCCGGCCAGCGGCCACGCCCTGGGGTCCGTGATGTGGCCGTGCGACTTCTTCGCCAACGCGCCGCCACAGGCGTCCGACCTGCTTCAAGAGGAAGGCGTCCCGGTCCCCGACTTCCCGCTGTATCCGATCCGGGCCGAGACGTTCTACCCGCAAGGACCGACGAACCAGGAGACCGGAATCCCGGCAGCCCACATGTCGGCGAGCTCCGTCGAGGGAGCCAGCCTGGCATCGGCCAACTTCGCCAGCATGAACTTCCCCGGGATCGTGGTCGCCGGTCAGGTCACGTCGGTCTCGCAGGCGACCCGAACGTCCACCGGCACGATCGCCACCGCGACCTCGGCGCTGCACGACGTCGACATCCTGAACGGCACGATCCACTTCGACAGCATCAAGACCGTCGTCGGCGCGGAAAGCGACGCGGAGACCGCGGGGGTCTCTGGGGGGGTGACCTATGCCGGGCTGGTCGTGCTGGGGCAGCCTGCGGTGATCGACGAGGAGGGGATCCACTTCCAGCCGCAGCCTCCGGCGTCGTCGGAGAAGTCGAGCGGCCCCCTGGGTTCCGACGGGACGAAGAAACAGCCGTCGCTGCCCGGGAAGGCAGCGGCATCGCCCACACCCAGCCCCACCGCATCGCCTTCACCCACGGCGTCGCCTCCCCCCGAGGACGGGCCGATCGGCGAGGTCGTCAACCCGATCTTCGAGCGACTCGAGAAACAGCTGGAGACGCAGCTGGAGAAGCTGGGGATCGAGTTCAGGCCCAGCTCCACGATCGACGTGGTGGAGGGTGCGTCGGCCTCCCGCGAGGTGTCGGGGATCCAGATCACGATGAAGGGCGAAACGATCAAGCCGTACGTCGACATGCTGCCGAAGCCGATCCAGGACCAGATCGAACAGGCCATCTGCGACCCGAGCGGGAACGTGTGCGTGACCTTCCCGTTCGACGGAACGGTGACGGTGTTCCTCGGTTCGGGCAAGGCCGCCGCCGCGGCCAGCCCGGCCTTCACGCCTCCGGCCGTGGTGCCGCCGGTGCTCCCGGGGGCCGGCACCTTCCCGCCCGTCGGCTTCGGCGGCGGGTTCACCCCGCCGGCGACCACGACGGGCTCCCCGCCGATCCTCCCGACCGGGACGATCGCCGTCGCGGAAGGTCTCCCGATCACGGCGCTGTTGATCGCGCTCGCCCTCGGGCTGGCCATCGTCGCGGCCGGAGGGCTTCGGCGTTTCGCCGAGGCTGCCACGACGGCCGCATTCGTCGAACGTTGCGGACTGGAGAAGACATGAGCCCCGAAACGACGAAGCGCGAGGGCCGGAGTCGGAAGGATCCCTCCAGCACCGAGGCCATCAACACCGAGGACGTCGCGAAGCAGGAGGCCTCGGACCGGCCGGCGCCGCAACGCCGCTCGAAGGGGAAGGCCGACGCCGATTCGGAGCGAACGGCCGCCCTGAAGCAGGCCGTCGGCAGGCTTCGAATCCGCCGGCTCTCGCTCCCGATGGACCGCTGGCTCATGATCCTGGGCGGGGGGCTGATGGTAGCCGGGATCGCCGCGATCATCCTCGGCTGGTACGGCGCGGCGCACACGCCCTACGGGTTCGAGCAGCTTCCCTACATGATCTCGGGGGGCCTCCTCGGGGTCGCCGTCGCCGTGCTGGGCGGGTTGTTCTACTTCGCCTACTGGCTGACCCGGCAGATCCAGGAGAGCCGCCGGCAGGCC
>JBHELE010000256.1:0-5688 GCA_046263235.1 Actinomycetota bacterium | reverse complement strand
TTCACATCGGACAACGGCTACAGCGCCGGCGAACATCGGTGGGTGGGGAAGGTCGCTCCCTACGAGGAGGACATCCGGGTCCCGCTGATCATTCGGTACGGCCCCGCCGCGGCAGCGGCGGAGCGAGACATTCACATGGTGACGAACGTCGATCTCGCTCCCACCTTCGCGGAGCTCGCGGGCGTGAGGGACGTGCAGACGGAAGGTCAAAGCCTGCTGCCGCTTCTTCGGGGCAGTCCGGTCGCCTGGCGGGATGACGTGATGGTCGAGGCGGTGGGAGGATCGACGGTGTCGGGTTACTGCCTGGTGCACGACGGCCGGTTCAAGCTGGTGCGGTACGTCACCGGCGAGGAAGAGCTCTACGACCTTCGGGCGGATCCCTACGAGCTCGACAACCGGGTCGGTGATCCCACGCACGCCGCGGCGGAAGAACGGCTGTCGCTTCGGCTTCGGCAGCTCTGCAGGAAGATCCCGGCCGTTCCCACGACCGGCGAGGACTGAGGCCGGAGGCAGTGCGCGTGAGGATCGAGACGACCCAGCAACGGTCGGAGGGATCGACCCAGAGCGGGGATGTCGGCGACCGGGTGGCCGTCTGGCGCGAATGGACGGGGGCGGTCGTCGCCTCGGCGGTCACCCTCGCCGTGCTCGCCGCCGTCTATCTCCTTCCATACCTGGTCCATCACTTCCAGTACCCCGTCGGATGGGACGCCGCGACGTCGGTGCAGCGCATCCAGTCGGCCGCGTCGAACGGGCTGGATCGAATCGGTGCCATCCGCGGTGGTGCGTCGCTGCTGCTCGCCGTGACCGGGTCGGCGCTCGGACAGAACGCCTTCGTCTCGGTTGCCCTCGCTCCCGCATTGCTTCCCGGGGTAGCCGCTCTGGCGGTCGGAGCGCTGCTTCGAGCGGCGTTCGACATGCGAGCCATATGGATTCCGGTGGTCGGCTTCGTCGGGTGGGCCGCGTTCGGTGGCAACGGCATGATCAACGTCCATCTGGACAACTTGCTGAACGCGGCGATGACGCTCGCCGCGGTGGCCGCTGCGGTGGTGTACGTCGAATGGCGACGTGGCGCCATCGCGGCCGCGGTGCTCTTCATGGCGGCGGCGCTCGCCCACTGGCCCTTCTTCGTGTTCACCATGGCCTTCTACGTGCCGGCCGTCGTGGCGTTCGCGGTCCTGACCCGGCGGGCGGACGGCAGCGGCGACCTCCGGCCGCTGACGACCGGACTCCTCGCGCCGGCCCTCGCGGGTGGCGTGATGCTCGGCGCGACGTTCCTGGTTCCTCCTCCGACCGGATGGGTCGGTGTTCGGCTGGGTGCGCTGAGCGAAGACCTTCGGGCGCGCTTCCTGGCCCGTCTGGAGGAGCCCGGCCGCTACTACGCCTTCCCCCTCGCCGCGGGGGGCCTGGCGGCGGGAACGCTTGGCTCCTCGAGCGTGGGGGGCCGACGAGCGCGCCGGTTTCTCATGCCCCTTCTGGTGTTCTGGATCCTGGCGACCGTCGCGGGCGGGGTTGCCCAATATGCGGGCGTTCCTACCGCAGGCGCCCGCCTCCTGCACTACTTCTTCGCCGCGCCCATCCTCACCGGGATCCTCCTGTGGTGGCTGGTCACCCGGGCCCGCCACGCGCGATGGGCGGCCGTCCTGGTTCCACTCGCGGCATTGCTCGCCGCTGTCGCTGTCGCCGGGTTCGCCACGCTGACGGTCCGAGAACGATCGGACGACCGTCCCTGGTTCGACGAAGCCGTCCTGCGTGACGTGGCCTGGAGCGGTCGGTATCTCGAGACGGTCGATCCGACGTTGACCGCCGTGTACGTCCTGGGCAAGGTGACCGACGGAGAGCCGGCCTGGCCGAGCATTCAGGCCGGCCTGCCGGTGTCCCAGACCGACCGGGCGTTGCCCTACTGGGGGACGCCCGAGGGGTTCCTGCAGGGGGCGCCGTCGCGCAAGCCCGTCCTGGGAACGTTGCCCCCTCGCTCTCGAGCTGTCGTGATCGTGTTGCGCCGAATGAGCCTGGCGGGGTTTCGCCAAACCGTGAAGGGCGATCGGGCCCGCCAGGTCGCCCCCGGCGTGGCGGTGGCCCAGGGACCGGTGCCCTCGGCACCGTTGCCCCCGCCGGTGGTCCCGACCGCCCGCCTGGAGGCCGGTGACCTGGCGTTCGGTTCCGCCGGGGTGATCCTGGTCTGGGTGCTCGCCGGGCTCGGCTGGTCGGTCGCCCTCCTGCCTCGGGACGCGCCGACCCGCGTCGCCATGGCGCCCGCCCTCGGGGCCGCCCTAATCGCGGTGACGTCGATGGCGCCGGCCGCCCTCGGGTCGGGGTTCTCCCCGGTCGGTGCGTGGGCGCTCGTGACCGGCGTGGGGGCGGCGGGATGGATGGCGGCCGTGGTTCGGCGGCGTTTGGCCCCGCCCACTACAGTGGGGGACCGAACGTCGTACGAGAGGACAACGGGTGGGGACGGCCAAGCGGTCGCGTCGCGGCGGCGCGCCGGAGAAGGGGGCGCGGGGTTCGACACGTGAGCGGACCCCCGTGCGGACGAAGCACCGAAACACGACGACCACGAGCCCACCCGGGCCCACGCTCGTCGCCGACGATCCGGTTTCGACGGACGGGCTGGGTCCTCCGGGGCGAGAGGGCCGGGCGTCGCTTGGCCAGCTGATCGACAACATAGGTCCGAGCGTCGTTCGGGTGATCGTGGCCCCACGGGGCGTCGACGTCCCGGTCGGCGAGCCGGTGATCCACGATCCCCTCGAGCCCTCGCCGGTCGAGCGCGACGCCGTCGTCCTGGCGGTGGGCCTGCAGCCCGAGGGGTCGGCCGCACGGGAGCTCGTCGAGAGCGCCGGCACGGCGGGCGCGGCCGCCGTGGTGTTCAAGCTTCGAGACAGGCGGTGCGACGTCGTCGCCGACGCCGAAGCCGCCGGCGTGGCGCTGATGGCCGCGGCGGACGAGATGAGCTGGAGCCACTTCAACGGGTTGCTGACCAGCGCCCTGCGAAGCTGGGTCGACCCCGGCGAGACCCCGGGTATGGCGAGCGTTCCCGTGGGCGACCTATTCGCGCTGGCCAACGCCATCGCCGCACTGGGCGGCGGCGCCGTCACCATCGAGGACCCCCGGGCCCGCGTCCTCGCGTATTCGAACATCGAAGGCCAATCCATCGATGAGCCCCGACAGCGTTCGATCCTCGGCCGGCAGGTTCCCGATACCCCGGGCGTCCGCGCGCTGTACCGGCGACTGTGGAGCTCCGACGGTGTGATCGAGGTCGATAGCGTCCAGGACCTCGAGATCAACCCGCGGCTGGCCGTGCCGGTCCGAGTGGGAGGCGAGACCCTCGGATCGATCTGGATCGTCCAGGGCGACAAGCCGCTCGCCAAGGACGCGAAGCAGACCCTGGCTGAGGCCGCCCGGGTGGCGGCGCTGCACATGATCCACGCCCGGGCGTCGAAGGACATCGAGCGGCGGGTTCGGGGTGACCTCCTTCGCGGGCCGGTGGAGGGGAACGTCTCGCTCGAATCGGCCGCCCCCAGGCTGGGGATCGAGCCCGGCGCCGTGCTCGAGATCCTGGGGTTCGAGCTGCCCGAGGCGGAGCTGGCCGAGGAGGAGCTTCGACGGGAGCGTCTGGTCGATCTGGTGGCGCTGTACTGCGAGGCGTTTCGCCGGCGCGCCGTGTGCGTATCGATCGGACGAACCGTCTACGCGCTGTTGCCGGCGAGCGAGCCGATGCCCCGCGACCGCGTGGTCGCCCTGGCCGGCGACATCCTGGAGCAGGCCGAGGTCACGCTGGGAACCACGCTCCACGTCGCGGTGGGGTCGACCGTCGCGGGCGTGCGTGAGCTACCGTCCGCGCGCCGGGAGGTCGATCAGATCCTGGCGGTTCTCAGCGTCGCCCCGGGTCAATCGCGGGTGGCAACGATCGACGACGTCCAGAGCCCGGCCATCCTGCTCCAGCTTCGCGAGCTGGCGACACGGAATCCCGAGATCACCCGGGGTCGCCTGGGGACCATCGCGGAGCACGACGCGAAGAAGGGGACCAGCTACGTGCAGACACTCGAGGCGTATCTGGACGCGTTCGGCGACGTTCCATCGGCGGCGGCGCGGATCGGGGTCCATCCGAACACGTTCCGGTACCGCCTTCGGCGCCTCATCACGATGTTCGATCTCGACCTGTCCGACCCGGACGAACGCCTGGTCCTGGGACTCCAGCTTCGCCTCCTCCCTGCTTCGTCCCCGGGCGACAGGAGCCAGCGCGGCCTTTGACGCCGGCGACGATGATTCGAACCGGTCGGTCGTGCGTGGATGGTGGGCGGTGAACGTCGAAGCGTTCCAGCTCGTTCGGATCTCCCTGCCGTTGGTGTCCCCGTTCCGAACGTCGTTCGGCGTCGAGACGAACCGCGATGTCCTGTTGCTCCGGGCCGTCACGCCGGACGGCGATGGATGGGCGGAATGCGTGGCCGGAAGCGAGCCGCTGTACTCGTCCGAGTACGTCGACGGTGCCGAGGACGTCATCCGCCGGTACCTCGCCCCCCGGCTGTTCGATCTCCCCGACGTGACCGCCGCCACGGTGGCACCGGCGCTGGGCGCGGTGAAGGGTCACCGCATGGCGAAGGCGGCGCTCGAGACGGCCGTCCTCGACGCCGAGCTCCGCGCCCGGGGGGAATCGTTCGGGTCCTTCCTGGGGGCCGTTCGCGACGCCGTCGACTGCGGCGTGTCGGTCGGGATCATGGGCTCGATCCCGGAGCTCCTCGACACCGTCGGCGGATACCTCGAGCAGGGCTACCGGCGCATCAAGCTGAAGATCGAACCGGGCTGGGACGTCGAACCGGTCCGGGCCGTGCGAGAGCGATTCGGCGACATCCCGCTTCAGGTCGATGCCAACACGGCGTACACGTTGGCGGACGCCCCGCAGCTGGCGCGCCTCGATCCGTTCGACCTGCTGCTGATCGAACAGCCGCTGCCGGAGGACGAGGTCGTGGCCCACGCCGAGCTGGCCGGCCAGGTCCGAACGCCGATCTGTCTGGACGAGTCGATCACGTCCGCCCGAGCCGCCGCCGACGCCATATCGCTGGGGGCGTGCGCCATCGTCAACGTCAAGCCCGGGCGCGTCGGCGGATATCTCGAGGCCCGACGGGTGCACGACGTGTGCGCGGCGCATTCGATCCCGGTGTGGTGCGGCGGGATGCTCGAGACCGGAATCGGCCGGGCCGGCAACGTCGCCCTGGCCGCGCTGCCGAACTTCACGCTGCCGGGGGACACGTCGGCGTCGGATCGGTACTTCCACCGCGACATTACGGAGCCGTTCGTCATGCACGACGGGCGGCTGAACGTTCCGACCGGCCCCGGGTTGGGCGTGACGCCGATTCCCGAGATCCTCGACGACCTTACCCAAAGGGTCGACGATCTCCGACCGGTGTAGATCCGGCCCGCTAGTTACGGCCGTCGTGACGAAGGACGTACCATCCGGAGCGGGTCATGCCGACGGCCGCGTATCCGTCGCGCATCGCGCCGGTGAAGACCTCGCGGAGGGCCGTTCGCCACCGGTTCGCCAGCGACCGATCTTGGGCCCGAAGACGAACGATGTCCTCGGGGATCGAGGCCAGTAGGACGGGCCCGCGGTCATCGTGAACCACCGGTCGGTCTCGGCCGTCCGGCCGCAACACGACGACGGCGCCGTCGCCGCGCAGGAGGTCGAGGTCCGCG
>JBHELE010000255.1:0-5604 GCA_046263235.1 Actinomycetota bacterium | reverse complement strand
CCTTTGCCGTGGAATCGGCAGGCCCGAGTGGCCCGGCCATCGTGATCGCGCTGATCCTGGTCGGCCTGCTGATCCTGTACCGCCAGCGGATCCTGGCTCCCTGGGCCGAGCGCCATTCGGGGACCTCAGGGTCCGAAGAGCCGTCCTAGCCCGGGGCGAGGCCTCCCCACTTCTCCAGAAGGGGCGGAAGCTCGGCCAGGTGCTCGATGCGGGCGTCGGGTTCGATGTCGGGTTCTTCATCGGTTCGGAACTGGACGGTCTGGACCGTACGCATCCCCACGCTGCGAGCTCCGGTGATGTCGTCGTACAGGCGGTCGCCGACGAACACCGTCTCCGCCGGGTCCGACCCGAGGCGCTCCAGCGCCTCGCCGAAGATACGAGGGTCGGGCTTGCGAACGCCGATCTCGCTCGAGAACACGGTTGCCTGGAGCATCGGCCCGATGGCGAGGCGGTCGAGGTCCGCCCGCATGAGATTCGGCAGCAGGGTCACGTTCGAGACCAGTCCCATCCGGTAGCCCCGCCCGGCCAGGTCGGTCAACACGCCGAGCGTGTCCGCCTCGATCGAGATCGAGTGGGAGTACGCCGAATGGTCCAGGGCCACGATGTGATCGATGACGTCGTCGGGGAGGTCGAACCCCACCGCGGCGAACGACTCCCGGAACACGTGGAGCAGGTCCAGCTCCTCCATGCGACGCTCCCGGTACGACTCGGCCACGAGATCGTCCACGGCGCGGGCCACGCGCTCGATGAGATCGAGGAGCTCGGGGACCTCTATGTAGGCCACGGCCTCGATGCGGGCTCGGACCTCCTCGTAGGCCCCCCGCAGGGCCTCCTCCGTGCGGTGGAAGTCGACCAGGGTGTGCCCGTAGTCGAAGAGGACGGCCCGCACCGGGCGAAAGGCTGCCAAGACCCGGATGCTACCCTCGGCCGCATGCGGGTGACGGCCATCTCGGACCTGCATGGAGCGGTCGACCATCTGGAGGCGGCCGCCCGGCGATCTGACGTGCTGCTGGTCCTGGGCGACCTAATCAACGTCCTGGACTACCGCAATTGGGACGGGATCCTGGTCGAGATCTTCGGCCGCGAGCCCGTTGTGGAGGCGGCGGGGCTCCGAGCGCAAGGTCGGTTCGACGAGGCCCGTTCGGCCATTCGGCGCCACGGGACCAACCTGGAGGACTTCCGAGAACGCTTCGCCGAGCTGGCCCGAGCGGAGTACGAGCGCGTCTTCGCGTCGATGCCACGCAACTCGTTCGTCACGTTTGGCAACGTGGACGTCCCGGACCTGCTCAGGTCGTTGGTGCCCGACCATGTCCGGTTCGTGGACGGGGAGGCCGTGTCGATCGGTGGGATGTCCTTCGGGTTCGTCGGTGGAGGCGTTCGAACGCCGCTCGGGATCCCCGGGGAGGTCTCGGACCGCGAATACCAGGCGAAGTTCGATGGCATCGGGCCGGTCGATGTCATCTGCACCCACATGCCGCCCCGGCTTCCCTGGTACACGTACGACGTCGTCGCGAAGAAGTTCGAGCCGGGGTCCATTGCGCTGATCGAGTACGTGCAGCGCCACCAGCCCGCCTACGCGCTGTTCGGTCACGTCCATCAGCCCCTGGTCTCGACCGGGAACGTCGGGCTCACCCAGCTGGTGAACGTGGGACACTTCCAGGCCCACGGACGGGGGTTCACCATCGAGGTCCCCGACTAGCCCGAGGAGGGAAGCGAGCATGGCGGAGCGAACCGAAGGGTCCACCGACATCAACGCCACCCCCGAGCAGATCATGGACGTCCTGAAGGACTTCGACGCGTACCCCGATTGGGCCGGAATCAAGAAGGTGGAGATCAAGAACAAGGACTCGAAGGGAAACCCGAGCGAGGTGTACATGGAGGTCTCGCAGATGGGGATGGAGGCCAAGTACACGCTCTCGTACAGCTACGCCGCCAACGACGGCGGCATGTCGTGGACCACGTCCGAGGCCTCGGGCGCCCTCAAGGACCTGCAGGGTGAGTACGTCCTGGAGCCGTCCGGCGACGGCACGAAGGTCACGTATCAGATGGCGATCGAGCCTGCGGTTCGGGTTCCGGGATTCCTGAAGCGCCAGATCGAGAAGCAGGTCGTCAACACGGCGCTGGGCGGGCTGAAGAAGCGAGTGGAGAGCCGGTAGCGGTCGGAGTTCGGCTCAGGGAAGCGCGCGCAGACTGCCCCGAGGCCGCAGCACCGTGCGGGTCCCGTCGGAACCCAACATGACCTCCGGAGGACGGGGCCGTCCGTTGTACGACGAGAACATGGCGCTGGCGTAGGCGCCCGCCAGGCCCACGGCGACGAGGTCGCCTCGCTCGAGGGGCGGGAGGAGCGCCTCGCCGAACCGGTCGGTCGACTCGCAGATCGGGCCGTCCACGACCGCTTCGAAGGCCCGAGGATCTTCGTCCGCGGGGTGCCCCATCGAGGTCAACGCGGCGATGGGGTGCTCGGCGCCGTATAGCGCCGGCCTGACCAGCTCGGTCATACCGGCGTCGATCACGATCTGGCGAACCGTTTGCGTTCCCTTGTACGGACGTTGGCGCACGTGCAGCACCCGCGCGACGAGCCACCCGGCCTCTGCGACGAGGATCCGGCCCGGCTCGATGGCGAGCCGGGTCGGTCGCGAGCCGCGCGGAGCTGTGCGGATGGCCTCGTCGGCGGCGGTGGAGAAGTCGACGGGCTCTGGAGCGCCCAGCAGGCCTGCGGGGAACCCCCCGCCGACGTCCAGGGTGTCGAAATCCGGACGGTCGCCGGCATGGGCCGCGAAGGTCGCCACGGCATCGGTCAGCGCCTGGCTCCACGCATGGACCGAGGCGAGCTGCGACCCCACGTGGATGTGAAGCCCCCGCCACCGCAACGGTCCGCGGTGACCTCCGCCCTTTCGAATGACCGCCGGGACCTCGGTTGGGGCGACGCCGAACTTCGACGAGGAGAGCCCCACGGCCAGGCCGGCGTGCGTCTCCGGCTCGACCGCCGGATTCACCCGGATCAGGACGTCGACCTTCCGTTGCGACGGCAACAGGCGGCCCGCCACGTCGGCCAGCGCGGCCGCCTCGTCGGCCGATTCGACGCTGACCCACAGCAGCGGGATCCCGTCGGCGGCCAGGTCGACCGCCATGCGAAGATCGCGGGCCGACTTCCCGATGCCTTCCAGCGCGCTTCGTTCTGGCGAAACGCCCGCTCGGGCGGCCAGAGACAGCTCACCGCGGGAAACGGCATTCGCGCCAAAGCCGCGCGCGGCGATCCTCGCCACGACGCCGGGTGTGGCGTTCGCCTTCAGGGAGTACAGGCGGATCCACGGATCCGGGAAGGCTCGGTGGACGGCGTCGGCCGCGCGGTCGAGGGCCGCGCCGTCGTAGACGTACAGCGGGGTCCGCAGCCGCTCGGCCTCGCCCCGAAGCCGCGCCGCGATCTCCGGCGTCGGAGCGAGGGGCGCGGCGACGGCCGGCATGTCGAACTCGTCGACGAGCACACGCCGCCCGGAGACTCGTCTATTCCGCGTCGTGGTCGCTCGGCGGGATGTGGCCATGGTTCTCCTCGTCCTGAAACCGGTAACGGTAGCGGACCTCGCGAACCGTGAACCCGTCGAGGACGTCCACCTTCGTTCCTGGGTCGCGAGTCCACCCCGCAGCCTCGTAGAAGCGGTGGGCATTCACGTTCGACGCGAGCACCCACAGCGCGGCCTCCCCGTAGCCATCTCCGCGGAGTGTGTCGAGGACGCGAGCCATGAGCGCGCGGCCCACACCGGTACCGATCGCCGAGGGGCGGACATACATCGCGTACAGCTCGCCGACCGCTGGGCCGTCGTGGGATTTGCGGTCGGGACCGCACGTGGCGAACCCGATCGCCTCGTCTCCTCGTTCGGCCACGAACCCGTGATGACCGGCGGGCGGCGCTTCGAGATGGGCTCGCCACCGGGCCTCGTCGGCCGAGGCGGACATCCCCTCGAGCCGGTCGTCGTCTAGCTGCCCCCGATAGGCGGTTCGCCAGCCTTCGACCCTGATCGAAGCGATCACCCCGGCGTCGGCCGGTGAGGCGGGACGGACGGTGACTGAATCATCGGGTGGTCGGTTCATGGTCGGAGGCGAGCGTAGCGTCGTGAGACGGCCTCGCCCCGGGGGCGGTAGGCTCTGACCGAGTGCGCGTTCTCCTGTTCACCGGCAAGGGCGGTGTCGGAAAGACCACCGTGGCGGCGGCGACGGCCGTACGGGCGGCCGCCGCGGGCCACCGGACCCTCATCATGAGCACCGACCCGGCCCACTCGCTGGCCGACTCGTTCGACACGGCCCTGTCGTCCCGAGCTCAGCGGGTGACCGAGAACCTGTGGGCCGAGCAGATCGACGCTCAGGAGCGGCTGGAAGCCAACTGGCGAGACATCCAGGAATTCGTGATCCAGTTCCTGAACTGGGCCGGCGTCGATGCGATCGAGGCGGAGGAGCTCTCGGTGATCCCCGGACTCGACGAGATCTTCAGCCTGACCGACGTGAAGCACCACGTGGACTCGGCGAATTTCGACCTGCTGGTCGTCGACTGCGCCCCCACGGCCGAGACGCTGCGGTTGCTGTCATTGCCGGAGGCGATGAACTGGTACATCGAACGGATCTTCCCGGTGGAGCGCCGCGTGGTGAAGACCATCCGACCGCTCCTGACCAGGCTCACGACCATGCCGATTGCCGACGACCGGATCTACAACGCCGTGGAACGGCTGCATCGCAACCTGGATGGCGTTCGCCAGCTCCTCACCAATGACCGGATGTCTAGCGTCCGCCTGGTGGTCAACCCGGAGAAGATGGTGATCGCTGAGGCCCGCCGGACCTACACGTACCTGTCGCTGTTCGGCTACCGGGTCGACGCGATCGTGGTGAATCGAATCCTCCCGGAGGAAGTGAGCGACCCCTACTTCGGTAAGTGGAAGGACATCCAGGCCGAACATCTGCAGACCGTCCGCGAGTCGTTCGAGCCGTTGCCGATCATCCCCGTGCGGTTGTTCGATCGCGAGATGGTGGGCGTCGAGCTGCTCGGCGAGATGGGCCGGGAGCTGTACGGCGAGGAGGATGGGACGCGGCTCCTGCACCGCGACGAGCCCATCCGCGTGCGAAAGCGCGGCTCGTCGTATGTCCTCATGATGAACCTGCCGTTCGCGGACCGGTCCGACCTCGACGTGTTCCGAAAAGGCGACGAGCTGTTCATCCGAATCGGCTCGTACAAGCGAAATCTGATCCTGCCGCAGACGCTGCAGCGCTTGGACATCCAGGAGGCGAACTTCGTGGACGGACGCCTGGAGGTTCGATTCGCCCGCGCAGCGGTCGGGGCGGCGCGGTAAACGCCCGAGAGATCGAAAGGGAACGGATGGCCGATACGACGAGACGAACTCCCGGGCCTGGCGGCAGGCGCGGCACGGGCGGCGGGCCGAGACGCCGAACGGGCCCGCCGGACGGAACGACCGTCCCTCCTTCGGGCCCAGCCGCCGCGCCGTCGACGCCGGGACCGGCCACGACGCCTCCCCTGTGTTCGGTGGCGTTCTGTCCAATCTGCACGATGGTGACGGCCCTGGGCGAGGCGCGACCCGAGCTGGTCGAGCATCTCCTGCT
>JBHELE010000254.1:0-4603 GCA_046263235.1 Actinomycetota bacterium | reverse complement strand
CTGGTAGGATGGGTCTGCCACTCCTGCTCCCCCAGGGGGCCGTCAGACCAGAGGAGGTGGATTTGCGGGAATACGAAATGATGCTCATCGCGCCCGCCGAGGCCGACGACAAGGTCATCGGTGGGATCACCGACCGAATCTCTCAGCTGCTGGGCTCGAGCGGCGGGCGGATCACCAACGTCGATCGGTGGGGCAGGCGGCGGTTCGCGTTTCCCATCGACAAGGTGACGGAGGGGTCCTACCTCGTCATCGCGTTCGAAGGCGACCCGGCCAGGCTGAAGGAGCTCGAGCGCGTGCTCTCGCTGGCGGACGAGGTCATTCGGTTCAAGATCGTGGTGAGGCCCGAGCGAGCCAAGGTCTCGGGCCAGGCCGCGGATGCCGCCGAGACGGTTTCCGAAGCCGGGCCGGCCGCCGAGGCGGCCGACACGGCCGACACGGCCGGAGCGGGCGGCGGCGTCGCCACGGATGCTTCCCCGGCGACCGAGGAAGCCGCGGGCCGAGAAGAGGCCGCGGAGGTATCGAATACCGGGGCCCGCTGACGGGCCCGAGGGACCTTCCCCCCTCTCGGCAGGCCATCGGCCGGGAGGCGGATCGAACGCGAGGGTGGTGGTAGAGATGGCGACGGAGAACCAGGTCACGATCGTGGGGAACCTCACCAGGGACCCCGAGCTGCGGTACACGCCGAACGGCGCCGCCCTGGCGAAGTTCGGCGTCGCGGTGAGTCGCCGGTACAAGGACGAGGCCTCCGGTCAGTGGAAGGACGCCGAGACGTCGTTCTTCGACGTGACGGCATGGCGGCAGCTCGCCGAGAACGTGGCCGAGAGCCTGACCCAGGGCAGCCGCGTGGTCGTCGTGGGACGGCTCCGCACGAACACGTGGGAGACCCCGGAGGGCGAGAAGCGGTCGAAGATCGAGATCGAGGCCGACGAGATCGGTCCCAGCCTGCGCTGGGCGACCGCCAAGATCGAGAAGCAGGGACGAGCGGCGGGCCAGGGCGACTGGGCGGGGAACGTCTCGGTCGGCGTGGGCGGTCCGCAGGAGGAGACACCGATCTAGATGCCCAAGGTCGTACGCAAGCGCAAGGAAAAGGAAGACAAGGGCTGGCAGAAGAAGCAGAAGAAGAAATTCTGCGTGTTCTGCAAGGATCACATCGAGTACGTCGACTACAAGGACGTCACGATGCTTCGGAAGTTCGTGTCCGACCGGGGGAAGATCCGGGCCCGCCGGGTCACCGGAAACTGCACGCAACACCAGCGTGAGGTGGCCACGGCGGTCAAGAACGCCCGGGAGATGGCCCTGCTGCCATACACGACCCGATAGAGTCCGCGGCCGACGATGAGGATCATCCTGCAGCGCGAGGTCGAGAAACTGGGCAATCCCGGCGACGTCGTCGACGTGGCGGACGGCTATGCCCAGAATTTCCTGATCCCGCGGAAGCTCGCCATCCCGGCCACGCGGGGGAGCGTCAAGCATGCCGAGTCGCTGAAGTCCGCGCACGAGGCCCGGGTCCAGAAGGCCCGGACCGAGGCCGAAGCGACGGCGGAGCGACTCGGCGCGGCGACGGTCCGGATCGCCGGGCGAGCAGGCGAGGATGGCCGACTGTTCGGTAGCGTCACCGCGGCCAGGGTCGCCCAGGAACTCGAGAACGCCAGCGGCGTGTCCGTCGACCGCCGTCACCTGGACCTCCCCGACCCGATCCGGAGCGTTGGGACTCACGAGGTTCGGATCCACCTGCACCCCGAGGTCACGGCGACCGTCACGATCGACGTCGTCAACCAGTAGCCCACCGAGCCGCTCACGCATTCCTGCACGTCAGGGCGTGTCAGACGTGCGCCTCACAATCTCGAACATGAGTTCGGCCGACATTTGGCGAACGAGTTGTGAAGCGCGCCGCGGTTTTCCACACGCGTGCTGGCCTGGCCCTCCGGCGACCTTTCGACGGCCCACGCCCGGTTGTCCACACCCGCTCAACAGTGGAACCCTCACCGCCCTTCGGGCTACCGTCGCCGCCGATCGGGAGGGGACATGGCAAGGGTAGCCGAGGAGGTCAGGCGGACGCGGCCCGAACGCGTCCCGCCCCACAACCTCGAGGCCGAGGAGTCCGTTCTCGGCTCGATGATGTTGTCCCCCGACGCCATCTCCTCTGTCGTCGAGACCGTCAAGGCCGAGGACTTCTACCGGGCGGCACACCAGCGCATCCACGAGAGCATCCTGGGCATCTACGCGCGTGGCGAGCCAGTCGACGCGATCACCGTGGTCGAAGACCTGAAGCGCCGCCAGATCCTGGAGGGGGTCGGGGGCCCGCTCTACGTCTACAACCTCGTCGAGTCGGTGCCGACGCCCGCCAGCGCCGGCTACTACGCCCGGATCGTCTCCGACCACGCACTCCTTCGACGCCTCATCGACGCAGCGTCACAGATCATGGCCCGGGCCTACGCGGTGCCCGAGGATCCCCGGAAGGCGGCGGACGAAGCCGAAGGGCTCGTCTATGCCGTGTCCCGCCAGCGCGAACAGGACCAGGTCGTCTCGGTCCGCGAGCTGGTCGACGAGAGCATGGAGGCTCTGGAGCACATCCACCAGCGCGACAGCCGGTTCGCGGGGCTGCAAACCGGCTTCCAGGACCTGGACGAGCTCACCTCCGGCCTGCAGAAGGGCAACCTCATCGTCATCGCCGCTCGCCCAGGCGTCGGCAAGTCGTCGTTCGTCACGAACATGGCCCGAAACGTCGCCGTCGGGGACGCCGCGGGAGCGGGCGCGCCGGTGATGATGTTCTCGCTCGAGATGTCGAGGTTCGAGATCGGCATGCGACTGCTTTGCGGAGAGGCCCGAGTGCCCTGGGACCGCGTTCGGTCCGGTCGCGTCGCCACCGAGGAATGGACGAAGATCGCCGAAGCGGCGGAGGTCCTGCACGACGCGCCGCTGTACATCGTGGATTCGGGGAACGTCACCATCGTCGACATCCGGGCCAAGGCGAGGCGCCAGCGATCGAGCCGGGAGGGACTCGGACTCATCATCGTGGACTACCTGCAGCTGATGTCCGGGCACATGCGCTCGGAGAGCCGGCAGCAGGAGATCTCCGAGATCAGCCGGTCGCTCAAGCTCCTGGCGAAGGAGCTGGACATCCCGGTCATCGCCGTCTCCCAGCTCAACCGTGACCCGGAACGCCGACAGGACAAGCGGCCCCAGCTGAGCGACCTTCGTGAATCGGGAGCCATCGAGCAGGACGCGGACATCGTGATGTTCATCCATCGCGAGGACAGCGACGACGATCCGTCGAAGAAGGGCAAGGCCGACATCATCGTGGCGAAGCACCGGAACGGCCCCACGGCGACGATCCCGTTGACGTTCCTTCCGCACATCACGCTGTTCCGCAACTACGCGAAGGGGTGAGGGCCGTCCCGCAGCCACTAGGCTGACGCCGTGCCCTCCGCCGGCGACCAACCGAACCGCCCTCGCAGAGGCTGGCCACCGTCTCCGGCGACCGTCCGCGAGATCGGGCGACGGTTGGCCCGTCGATTCGGTCCGCTCGACCCCGGCCGGCGGCTCTACCCGCTGGAGGAGCTCGTCCTGACGATCCTGTCGCAGAACACGAGCGACGTGAACAGCGGGCGGGCGTACGAGGCCCTCCGGCGGCGCTACCGAACGTGGGACGAGCTCGCCGATGCGGACCAGCGCGACGTGGCCGACGCCATCCGGCCGGGCGGGTTGGCGAACGTGAAGGCGCCCAGGATCCTGGGGATCCTGCGGGCGATCCGAGGTCGAGAAGGGTCTCTGGACCTGTCCTGGATGAAGGGCGCTCGATCCGATCGGGTGCGGGCGTACCTCACGTCGCTCGACGGTGTGGGTCCGAAAACTGCCGCCTGCGTCCTGGCCTTCTCGCTCGGCCGGCCGGCCCTTCCGGTCGATACGCACGTCCTCCGCGTTGGCCGGCGCCTCGGGTTCATCCCGGAGAGATTGGGCGCCGGGCGGGCCCACGAGGTGATGGAGCGGCTGGTGCCGCCGAGGCTTCGCATCCGCATGCACGTCGGGATGATTCGGCTGGGCCGCGAGATCTGCCGGGCCGGTCGTCCGGCCTGCGAGATCTGTCCACTTCGGGACCTCTGCCCTACGGCGCCGGCGGTGCTGAGCGGCGGAGCGTGGCGACGGGCACCGGCCGGCCGGAGGGCGGGATGATCCCGGTTCCTCAGCTTGCCGCCGAGCTCGCCATCGGGCTCGGGGCGGCGTTGTTCGGTGCCAGCGCGCTCGTGCTGATCCGGGTTTACATCCGGCGCGACGATGATCGCCCGGCACCCCGGCCGCCCTCCATCGGCAAGGTCGTGATCAACATGGCGATCGGGGCGGTCGTGGCGCTGATCGGGCTGGCATCGCTCCTCCGCCTCGAGTGAGGCGGGGCGCCCGCGCGGCCTCAGCGAGTTCGCCAGGCCGGAGCCGGGCAGCTCCACAATCCGAGCAGCCGCGGGGCCCGGTCACGGGCCCATCGATACCACCGGCGCTGGCGAGGACGGCCGCCGTCGACGCGAGGGCCAGCCTCGGGCCAGACCTTGATCCCCCGAGCCATGGCGTCCTGGATCTCCAGATCGTTCATTTCGACTCCTCGTTTCAA
>JBHELE010000253.1:0-4268 GCA_046263235.1 Actinomycetota bacterium | reverse complement strand
CGGCGACGTTCGCCATCACGTGGAGGAAGAAGAGGGCGAGATGTTCCCGAAGGTGAACGAGGCGCTGAGCTCGCAGGACCTCTCGGAGCTGGGCGAACGCCTGCAGGAAGCGAAGCGAGGGGCGCCCGAGACGCCGATGTAGCCCGCCGTCGGAATGAGCAGCGACCGTCCCTATATCGAACAGAACACCCGAGAGCGCGATCGGTTGCGTGGGCTCGTCGAGCGCCTGACCGACGAGGAGCTCCTGGCGGCGGTGAACGAGTACTGGACCGTCGCCGGCGTGCTCGGCCACATCGCGTTCTGGGACGGGCGGGCGCTGGCGCTGGGGGAGAAGCTGCAGCGGGGCGAACCATTCTCATCGTCGGACAACGAGCCGGAGGACGTGGACTGGATCAATGACGCGTCGAGGCCGCTCATCCACGCCATCGAGCCTCGAACCGTCGCTGACCTCGCTCTTCGCATCGCGGACGACACGGACGCTCTGGTCGCGTCCCTCGACCCGAACGGGATGTGGCCGGGGGACGAGGACAGCCCGATCTATGCGCTTCGGGCCACGCACCGAGGTGAGCATCTGGACGACATCGAAGCCGCCCTGCGCCGGAGGGGGGCGACCGCTTAGCGGACTCGCCCGAGGTGGCGGGGAGGGACCGGCCCCGCCGGGCCGGGTCACATCTGCGCCGGCGAGCAGGTCACGAACATGGCCCGGTTCCAGTCGGATGTGCTCGTGTCGATGCCGGTCCCGTCGAGATCGAACTCCCATTCGTCGGTGTCGTCGCCGCCTCCGCTGTCCGTGGTCGGTTCCGGGAGGTCGAAACCCTGGTCGCTCATGCAGGCGATGAATCGATCGACGGTCTCTCTGGGGCCTGCAACGACGATGTCACCGGACAGCGGCCCGCCGAGCGGGCCGCACGTGACGAACATCGCTTCCCGAAACGCCTCGGATCCAGGATCGAGGCCGCTGCCTTTGGGATCGTCGACGATGATGGACCAGTGGCCGTTCGGGCCCTCGGTAGGGTCCGGAACGTCGAATCCATAAGCGCGCATGCATTCGGCGTGCTCTCGCAGCTCGTCGGCCGTGATGTCGTTCTGGGCGGCTGGAGGATCCTCCGGCGACCCCGAGTCGCGCAGCGCGTAGCTGACGAGGCGCACGGGCCGGTCAGCCGACCCGGCGCGTCCGGTCGCCACCACCGGGCGCCTTCGGGGCATGCCGTCGAGCCCGGACATGATCGAACCGACGGCTCCCGCCAGAACGAGGGCGGCCAATCCGACCAGGACCGAGGTCCTGGCGCGCTTGTTTCGGCGCGCCATCCTTAGGAGGTTCGGCGCGGGGGCGGGGCTCATATCGAAATCGCGGGCTCGCCGCTCGAGCATCTCCCGAACGTCAGACTCGGATGTCCTCATCGACGATCAACTCCTCCCTCATCCGCTCCAGCCCCCGGGCAACCGAGGACTTGACCGTTCCGACCGCACAGGCGAGGACGCGTGCGGTCTCCCGCTCCGTTAGGTCTTCGTAGAAGCGCAAGACGATGGCGGCGCGCTGCCGGTAGGGAAGCTTTTGGAGCGCCTCCCAGACATCGTCTCGAACAGACGGTTCGGGGAGCTCCGTGGTCCTGGCGACGATGGTGGCGCCCTCCCGGCGGAGGTAGCGTCGTTCCGTCCCACGCTTCCTCCAGTGCTTCCGGACCAGATTCACCACGGAGCGCCTGAGATACGCCGCGACCAGGGCTTCGTCCCGAATGGTCCGGAAGCGTGAGAGCAGCCCCGCGAACGCCTCATGGGCCAGATCCTCGGCCAGGTCCGGATCACCGGTGAGCAAGTAGGCGAGCCGCCCAACGCGGTGAGCATGAAGGGCGTACAGGGCGGCCACGCGCGAGGTCGTATCCAGGACGGCGTCTCGCTCTTCCGCGATGGCCCGGCTGCTCACGCCCCTCCAAGACCCATCGAGCGCCGTAAAGGTTCCAGCCAGACCGGTTCTCTGTTCGAGCGCTGAGGTCGTCCGTGCAGGTCGGATGCCGCGCGACCCATCCGACGACGCCGGCCTAGTATTTGGCTCCACGACATCACGGTGTTCCCGAAGCTGAAGATCGCCGCGGCCGCCTGCGTCACCGAGGGCCAGCTGTGGGACGTCTCGGACCCGGAGCCTGCCAACGACATCACTCGAGGCCTTGACGTCCTTCAGCTTTCGCGACCCGGCGGTGAGCGAACCGGGACGCTCGGTCGCCTCAACCCGCGGACCCAGGAGATCATCCTGGGATCTCCCTGAAAGCGCGGCCTTACGTGGGGCCGTCCGACGGCGCCGGGAAGACCGCGGTCCGGACCTGCTCGACGCGCGATACCTGATCGACGGTGGCGCATCGGGGGCCAGATCCGACGAACACGCGGGCCACGTAGGCGCCGGGTTCCCGGTAGACGTGCGTGAGCCGGACCTCCACGACCTCCCGGGCGTCGAAGCAAATGAGGTCGGCGTGGTCGAACATGCCGTCCCCCCAAAACACGTTGACCGTCGTCACCACGCCATCCAGATCGACCGCGCGGACCTCGAGCGTTTCGACGGTGAGCGCGGTGAGCGGCTTCGACGTCCATTCCGCCGAGAGGATCCGCGGCCGGGGGTCGGCGGCAAGGGCCGGGGGGGCCATCACCGCCACGGCGAGCAACGCCAGGAAGAGCGCCAGTCCGAGCCTCCGGCTCATTCGATTCTCCCTTCGTCAGTACGGTCGGCGGTTCGTTGGACGGCGCGTCGGATAGAACGGTTCCCCGCGGTCCGTCGCGGTTCAGGACGAGGCACGATACCCTGATCCGGTCCGTGATCATGAGGCGCTCGTTTCGGTCTCTCGCAATTGTCGCCGCGCTCGTGCTGTTGGCACCCCTCGACCGCGCGGTCGCAGACCACGCCGGGAACACGCTGGCCTCGCCGGTCGGCATTCCGGTGTCCGCGTTCGCCCTGGAGACGGGCGACTGGGAGTTCATCACGAACTACCCACTTGGGCCCGCAGCCCTCGGGCCGCTCGGGGTAGACGCGAGCTTCGTCCGGCGGGGGAACCGCGTCTATGCCGTCGTCTCCTCCACCACGCTCGGCCTCAGGATCTTCGACATCACGGACCCGGACACGCCGGTGTGGGTGGCGGACTATGGTTCGGCGACCCTCTGTCCGACCGCAGGCGGGGAAGGGTTCGTTGCCAAGGGCGGTGACGCGCTGGCCCTGCCGTCCGGTTGGGAGAACGACAGCGTGGTCAACCAGGCCGACCTCGATGGCGTCATCGGCCACGGGAAGGTCCGCGGTGACGGAACGCTGGCCGTCATCGGGACGGATGCCGGCGGGCGCTGCCACGACCCTTCGTACGGGGGGATGGAGCTCGTCGACATCTCCGATCCTGCCCATCCTGCGTTGCTTTGGCTGACCCGGCAGACCGGCGAGAACCACAACACGTCCTTCGACCCGTTCCACAACGTGCTCTACGTCAACAACTCGGACATCGGCGAAAACAACTTCATCGACATCCTCGATCTCAACGGATGCAAGACCAGGGCCCAGGGAGGAAACGGGAGGTGCCGGGTCGAGGAGGCTCGGTATCAGTTCCCACCGGGACTGGCCGCGGCTCGGGACGGCGGGGGCGATTCGGGGTGCCACGACATCACGGTCCGCAAGAACCGGATCTACTGCGCCGCCGTCAACGCCACGATCGTGTTCGACACGAGCCGGCTGCGGACCAAGAGCGGACGGCTGAGCGGCGACCGGTTGCCTTGTGGGACCACCACAGGCCATCCCGTGTATGCGGCAGGTGCGCCGATCGTGAGCGACTGCCGCATCAGCCAGGGCGAGTTCGCCGCTCGGCGACTTCGCAGCGCGAGGCTCACGCCGGTGGCTGTGGCGCACCACGGCGGGATCGGGACCGAGGAGCCGCCCGACCAGGACATCTCGATCTCTCACGACGCGGACCCCATCCGTCGCCAACCTATCCTGGCCATCACCGACGAGCGAGCGGGCGCACTGACCAACGCGGATGGGTGCCCCGGCGGTGCCGTGTGGTTCTACGACATCCGTGGGGAGTCCTTACGGAAAGCGAAGAGGGACGGGGGCGGCGTTCCGATCATGAAACCGATGATCCTGGCCGACGCGCACGGCAGGATCGTTCGAGACGAGACCGGAAGGGCCAAGCCCGCTGCATTCCTGACGCAGCACTACCTCCCCGGAACCACCCTGTCGTGCACGGCCCACATCATCGAGCAGTGGGGCTCCGAGCCCAGGATGTTCGTGGCCTGGTATCTCG
>JBHELE010000252.1:0-2819 GCA_046263235.1 Actinomycetota bacterium | reverse complement strand
CCCGGCGTCCACGAACTTGCTGAACGGCAGGTTCCCGGCGTTCTTGGCCGCGCTGTCCACCGTCACCACGGTGTTGGTCCCGGTGTCGGTGCCGATCCCGCTCTGGGCGAACGTCACCTGGTACTGGGTGACGTAGGTCCCCGTCACAGTCGTATTTCCGTTGACGGTGAAGGGGCTGGTCGGCCCGGTCACGCTGCTCAGGCGATATTGCTTGCCAGCGGTCGTGCTCGCGACGGGATTGCTGTAGGTGTAAGAAACGCTTGATCCGTTGGTCACGTTGAGCGTGACAGGCAGCTGAGACGCGTTGTACGCGGTGGTGGTCGATCCCACGGTCACGCTGAGGACCTGGTTGGTTCCGGTGTCGTTGGACACGCCTGTCGGGATGCCGCTTTGGTTGAACGTGACCGCGGAAGTGTTGACCACGGTCGAGGTGACGCTCGAACTGTTATTGCCCGACGTGTTGTCGTTGGGCGACGAGACGGTCGTGCTGTTCGTGATCGATCCAGCCGAGCTCGGCGCGGTGACCGTGATCGTGATATCGGATGCATCGGCGCCCGACGCGATCGTCCCCGCCAGGTTGCACGTAACGGTGAGCGACGCAGTTGTGCAGGTCCAACCCGTACCGGACGCGTTTATGTTCGTGACCCCGCTCGGAAGTGTGTCGACGACCTTCACCTGCGCAGCAGGGTCGGGGCCGTCGTTGTGGGCGGTGAGGGTGTACGTAAGCGTCGTGCCCACCCTGACCGGCTCAGGCGAGGCCGTCTTCGTCAAAGAGAGATCGGAGACCCCGACCGGCAGCGATCCGCCCGACGTCGACGTCGACTGGTTCGTTGTCGAAGGCGGGTTCTGCGCGTTCGTCGACGGATTCACCGTCACGGCGTAGACGCCCGACGCGCAGGCCAGCGTCACGTTGAAGGTCACGGTCAGGAAGCCGCCCTCGGGGGTGGTGCCGCCGGACAGGCGAATGAACCCGTCGGTGATGGTTGACGTGTAGCCGCCGGTCCCGCCTCCGGTGACGGTGGTCGTCACGCCGAACGGGGTCCCGAAGCAGACGGGGACGGCCACGTCGGTGGACTTGATGCCCTTCCCGGTCTGGGTGATCCGGACCCGGACGGTCGCCGGTCCGTTCTGGAGTGGGAGCGGCGTGGGGGTACCGGCCGCGTCGACGAAGGCGATGGAGGCGGACGGGTCCGTGGTGTCGCCGATGAGGACCGGCGGGCTGTCGGCCTGCACACCAGTGGTGCCCGCGGCGTCGGTGAACGTCTGCATCAGCCACAGCGCGTTGTTGCTGCTCTGGTTGGCATTCGGCGTCGTCGCCGTCACGTCGATCCGGGCCCAGCCGCCAACCGCCAGCCCGGAGCCGGACTGAAGAGCGAAGTCGACGGTCCGGTTGGCCTGGCTGATGCTCCCGGCATCCCAGGTACCAGACCCTGGCGAGAACGCGCTCGCGGAGACACTGATGGCGGAATAGCCGACCGGCAGCGTGATCCTGACGTGCTGGACATTCGCCCCGGTGGTCACCCGATAAAGCGTGGCGAACGTCGTCGGTGTGCTCGTGGGTGCCCATCCGGGCGCGATGTTCGCGTCGTTGACCGCCGCAGCGACGTAGGGGCCGACGAAGGGACCCCCGCCAGGGGCGCCGGCGGGGGTCACGCCGTCAGTGGAGGTGTCGGCGATGGCCCGGGGCAGGTTGACCCGGCCGTTACCGGTCTCCTCGGCGGTGCCGGCCGCGTCGGCGTTCCGGGCCAGCCGGCCCAGGATCGTGGCGTTTGACGCCGCGGGATCGGCCGCCTTCAGCAGTGCCGCGGACCCGGCCACGATGGCAGCCGAGGCCGAGGTCCCGGTGATGCTGCCGGAGCCATCCGCGATCCCCACGCCGGGGGCAGCGAGGAACGTGTCGGCCCCGTAGTTGCTCGAGACCCAGAGCGCGTCGCTCTGGTCGGTTGCGGAGACGCCCGCGACGTACTCGTCGCCCGCCGGGTAGGTCGGCGTGGACACGCCGTCATTCCCGGTAGCGGCGACCAGCACGGCGCCCTTCCCCCAGGCGTAGGTCACGGCGTCCTGCAGCGCGCTCGAGAAGCCGGGGTTCGAGAACCCCATGAGGATGACGTCGGCGCCGTGGTCGGCGGCCCACACCACGCCAGAAATGATGTCGCTGTCCTGTCCCAGGCCATTCGCGTCCAGGACCCGGACCGGAATGATCGAAACGCTTTCCCCGTAGGCCACACCGGCGATGCCGGCGCCGTTGTCGGTGGCCGCCGCGGCGATGTTCGCCAGGGACGTCCCGTGCCCGTTGGGGTCGTCGGTCGTACCGCCGAACGCGGAGAACCCGGACGACACCCGGCCGGAGAGATCTCCGCCGGAGTTGACGCCGGTGTCCAGCACGGCGATGGAGGCCGAACCTCCGGCCGCCACCGACCCGAACACCTGGTCCCATCCGATCTGGGGCAGCCCCCACTGGCTCGAGTACTCGGAGTCCGAGGGCGTGCCCTCGGCGTCGCGGGTCCGGTCGCGGTCGACGCTTTCGACGTCGGAATCGGACTGGTACGCGCTCAGGTAGGAGGACACCTCGGCGGCCGGGACGTCGATCACATGAAGTCGCAAGGCCGGGATCTGCGAGGTCTCGGTGCCGCCGTTGCGGTCGATGACCGCCTGCTGCTCCTGAGCGCTCAGGCCGGGGGCGAACTGGGCGATGATCGAAGCTTGGGGGCCGGACGGTTCGGATGCCGAGGAATCGGAGTCGGGGGTGGTCGTTTCGCTGGCGGTCGGTTCGGTGCCAGTGGGCTCGGGGGCCGGAGACTCGGTCTCGGTGGAGGTGG
>JBHELE010000251.1:0-3840 GCA_046263235.1 Actinomycetota bacterium | reverse complement strand
CTCGATGAAGGATGGCGTGCTCCGGGAGCGTCCCGGTGCGGGTCAACCCGAGGGGCTCGAATAGGCGCTCCCGCATCGCGTCGTCCCACACCTTGTCCGTCAGGACCTCGATGATGCGCCCGATGATCGAGTACCCCGTGTTGCAGTAGGACATGGTGTCGCCCATCGGGTGCGTCTGGCCGAGGCTGGCGCACGACGCGACGTAGCGCTCCAGGCAGTCGTCGCCCCGCCCCGTGTCCTCGAAGTGGTCCCCGTCGATCCCGCTCGTGTGCGACAGGAGATGGCGGAGGGTGACCGTGGCGCTGACGTCCGGGTCGGCCACCCGGAAATCAGGGAGGTACGTCCGGATGGGCACGTCGAGGTCGGCCAGGCCTTCGTCCACCAGCTGCATCAGCGCCGTGGCCGTCCAGGACTTCCCGATCGATCCCAGCTCGAACACGGTGTCGGGGGTGGCCTCCACGCCGGTTCGGAGGTTCACGACCCCGGCGGCAACTTCGATGGTGCGGCCTTCGGCGAAGACCCCGACCGCGGCGCCCGGCACCTCGTGCTCCTTCATGAGCTCCTGCAGACGGGTCCGAAGCGCCGCCGGGTCGAGGAGGCCGCTCACGCCTGGAGTCTTGTACGTCGACAGCGTTAAGTCTTCGTAGTGAGGTTCAACCTCGTCCTGCCCATTCGGTCGCCCCGGCCAACCGGGCCGAGGCTCATGTGCGCAGCGTGTGGACGCTGCGCCGTCGCTAGGACGTAGCGGTGTCGCCCGCTACCGCCTGCGCGGTCTCCGCGGTAAACGTCTCTGAAGGTCCGACGACCACGTACTCGACGTTATCATCGATCCAGGTGACGCTCGTAGGGCCGGGAGTCGCGGTCTTGCGTCCGTCGATCAGGAGCGCTGGGCCGCTCGATCCGATCACCACGAGAGACCACCCGGACACGTCGCAACCGACTTCCTCGGGATGGCAGACCGCCAAGTCCGCAAGTTGACTTTGGCTCTCTTCCGTTGCTCGCTCGACGAGATTGAAAATCGAGGCAGAGCCCTGGATGACCCACACGATCTCTCGAGATTCACTGGGGGTCGTGTCCGGATTCCTCTCGAAAATCGCCTGAACCTCACCGATGGACGGTGGAGGATCTTTCGTCTCAAAGGGAACGTGCGATGAGACGGATGATTGCAGGGGAACACCGTCTGGACCCAACGGATGCTCCCAATCGATTTGAGGCTGTGGCGCCGCGCGCTGAACGGCCGATCCCCCCGTCGTGACAGGTGTCTCCTCACCCGATTCGATCGGTTTGTGAGTGCAGCCAGCAAGAGAGATTGCGGCGACCAGAACGAAGGACAACAGTCGTCGCCTCAGCACCGGCCACCCCGACTCACCTTGTGACTCGTATCAGAGCTCCAACGAAGTCCCAATGCGGCCCGCCTCTACGCGGCTCAACCTTGCGCGTGCGGGGATGACTCGTCAAGAGGCATTCGGGCGGTCATTCGGTCGGAGCGGTAACCTGCGCCGGCAGAATGGGGACAGATGTGGAGTGGCCGATGCCGTCGTTCGCCGACGTCCTGGAGGCGCGACGCAGCATTCGTCCGTATCTTCATCCCACGCCGCTGTTCGAATATCCGGCCCTGTCCGCGTTGACCGGATGCCTGCTGCTGGTGAAGCACGAGAACCACCAACCCGTGGGGGCGTTCAAGGTTCGGGGCGGGATCTACCTGATGAGCACCCTCACGCCGGAGGAGCGGTCGCGCGGGATCATCGCCGCGTCGACCGGGAACCACGGGCAATCGCTCGCCTACGCGGCGCGTCTTTTCGACGTGCGGGCGATCGTCTGCGTCCCGCAGGGATCCAACCCGGTCAAGGTCGAATCCATGGAGGCGCTCGGCGCGGAGATCGTGGTGCACGGCCGTGACTACGACGAGGCCCGGCTCCACTGCGAGGCCCTGGCGGCCGAGCACGGCTATCGCTACGTCCACTCCGGCAACGAGCCTGCCCTGATCGCCGGCGTGGCGACCCAAACGCTCGAGATCGTGGAGGAGCGGCCCGATGTCGACGCCGTCGTGGTCCCGGTGGGTGGTGGGAGCGGAGCGGCCGGCGCGTGCATCGTGGCCCATGCCGTGGGGCGGCCGACAGAGGTGATCGGCGTTCAGTCGGAGGCCGCCCCGGCGGCCTTTCGTTCCTGGAAGGAGCGAAACGTCGTCGAGGACCGAACGTCGACCAGCGCCGAAGGCCTGGCCACGCGGGTCGGGTTCGAGCTCCCGCAGCGGATCCTGTGGGCCTGGCTGAGCGACTTCGTCCTGGTGAGCGAGGACGACATCCGCCGGGCCACGCTGCTCATGATCGAGAAGACGCGCAACCTCGTCGAGGCTTCCGGCGCCGCGCCCCTGGCGGCCGTCATGAGCGACCCCGACCGGTTCGCCGGGAAACGGGTCGCCGTCGTGTGCTCCGGGGGAAACATCAGCCCGGCCCAGCTCCGCGAGATCCTGTGACGCCGCGCAGGTAGCCCGGTTGTTCGCGCGCACAACCTCGTCGCGGCCGTTGATGGCGGCGACCCATCTCGATCGCGCCGGTCGCGCCTACGATGACGGCGGTTCACAACGCGGGGGTGACGTGAAGTGACACGGCCGCTTCGGATCGACGACCTGTGGGCGATCCCGCAGCTATCCGACCCGCAGATCTCACCGTACGGGCGGCACGTCACGTACGTGGTGACCTCGCCCGACCGGGACAAGGAC
Organism: Actinomycetota bacterium; assembly: GCA_046263235.1. Classification (GTDB taxonomy): domain Bacteria; phylum Actinomycetota; class UBA4738; order UBA4738; family UBA4738; genus JBHELE01. Next base: position 1,118 of record JBHELE010000251.1, on the reverse strand, counting down.
GAACCGGCCTCTCGGATCTGGGTGGTGGACGTCGAAACCGGCTCGGGCCGCCCGTACACGTCCGGTCCGGCCGACGCCGCGCCGAGGTGGTCGCCGGACGGCGAGACGATCGCGTTCGTCTCCAAGCGTGGCGACGAGGAGCTGCCGCAGCTGTGGACGCTTCCGTTTCGAGGGGGCGAGCCCCGGCGACTCACCACCATCGACGGCGCTGTGAGCGAGCCGACGTGGAGCCCGAACGGGCGCGTCCTCGCCTTCACGGCGCTGGTCGACGTGACCGCCCGAGGGGACAAGCAAGAGAAAGAACGAGCGAAGTCCGCGCCGCAGGTGATTCGGGGCGGCCCGTATCGCATGGACGGGCTGGGACGGATCGGTGGCCTCCGGAAGCACCTGTTCTTCGTCGGCGTGGACGGAGGGGACCTCACGGCGGTGGTCGAGGGCGACGGGTTCGTGGCATCCCCGGCGTGGTCGCCCGACGGCGAGCGGATCGCCTACGTCGATCCCGGCGTGATCTTCGACCTTGAACCGATCGCGCCGGTGTATGTGGTCCGGTCGTCCGGCGGTGCGCCGACGCGGATCACCGAGGACGAACGTTTCCACGGAACGCCCACGTGGTGGCCGGACGGGGACGCGCTCCTGACGGTCGCTGCGGACGTGGTGGTGGGCGGACACGCCAGGTTGTTCCGCGTGCCGGCCACCGGCGGTCGTCCCGAGCAGGTGGCGCCCTCATTCGACCGCAACGTGATGGTGGGGGAGGTTGGGTATCCGGGAGGCCCGCCGGCCTTCGCTCGGGATGGCCGGCGGATCCTGTTCTGCGCCCGGGACCGGGGTTGCACGCACGTGTACGAGGCGGATCCGCGCTCCGGCGAGACCCGCAAGCTGATCGGTGGCGACGACCGCGTGGTCGCGGGAATGACCACGAACGGAACCCGCATGGCGCTCATCGTCGCCACGCCGGCCACGACCGGGGAGATCCACGTCGCCGACGCCGACGGATCGGCCGACCGTCAGCTGACGACGCATTTCGCCGACGCGCTGCCCGACGTCAAACTGCGCTCCCCGGAACCGCGAACGTTCACCGCCCGAGACGGAACGACCTTGCACGGGTGGCTCCTCCGCGG